>NZ_JBIUCF010000048.1:0-114814 GCF_044593615.1 Nonomuraea sp. NPDC051941 | reverse complement strand
CTCACCCCGGGTGAGGGCCTGAACGCCGCTTCCGGCGAGTACGTCAACATGTTCGAGGCGGGCATCCTCGACCCGGCCAAGGTGACGCGCTCGGCGCTGCAGAACGCCGCTTCCATCGCGGCGCTCTTCCTCACCACCGAGGCCGTCATCGCCGAGAAGCCCGAGAAGAACGCTGCTGCTCCGGCCATGCCGGGCGGCGGCGACATGGACTTCTAGGTCTTTTCTTCGCTGTTCATAACAAGAGCGGCCCGGTTTTCCGGGTCGCTCTTGTTTTCGTTTATCAGCCATTACGTTTCATAATTGATCCACTACTCCGAGTGAGGAAAGGTGGTGATCACACACCTCAACGAAGGAGTAGAGGATGCTTTCCCGCAGCAAGCGTATTTTCGGCATCGCCATTCTGAGCGCGGCCGCCGCGGCCGCCGTCGCCATCCCCGCCCATGCGTCCAGCACCCCGGTCATCACCGGTGCGCTCATGAAGGTGGTGCAGGCGCCGCTCTGCCTGACCACGGGGACGCTGGCCGGCGACTCCAAGCTGGGAGTCCCGCTCGTCGAGGAGCTGCTGCCGCAGCTCGGGGCCTCTTGCGCAGTGTTCGCCTGACGCCTGCCGCGCTCTCGGTCTCTCGGACGCCCCGCCCTTCGCGGTGGGGCGTCTCCCTTTTCCGGCCCGCCCGTTACGGGTGGGGCGGCTCCCCTTCTCGCGCCTGCCGCACCGCCCTCGGAAGGGCGGTGCGGCCGTGGGCGCGGTCAGGTGCTGTAGGTCGGGACGACGTGGCCGCGGGCCAGGGTGTTGGCGGTGATGTTGAAGCCCACCACCGCCGGGCTGGCGTCGCTGTCCACGCCCAGCTTGTCGACCCCGAGGGCGTGCACCGTGAAGACGTAGCGGTGCGGAGTGCCGGGGGGCGGGGCCGCGCCGCCGTACTCCTTGGTGCCGTAGTCGTTGCGGGCGTGGACCGCCTCCGCGGGCAGGCCCTTGAGCTCCGGGCCGGTGCCCGCGCCCGCCGGCAGCTCCGTCACCGAGGCCGGGAGGTCGAACAGCACCCAGTGCCAGAAGCCGCTGCCCGTGGGGGCGTCGGGGTCATAGCAGGTGACGGCGTAGCTGCGGGTCTCGGCGGGCGCGCCGGACCAGCGGAGGTGAGGCGACTGGTTACCGCCCTTCATGCCCCAGTCGTTGAAGACGTGGAGGTCGTTCAGCCGCTCGCCGTCCTGGATGTCGTCGCTCTCGACCACGAGCGCGGGAACCGACGGCAGGTGTTCATGTGGAAGCGGTGCTGGCACGGCATCCTCCTAGGTTGAGAGCTCCTTGCTCAGTCATCCTAGAAGCGGCCGTGCCCGCCGACGATCAGCCCGTCAGCTCGGCCGGCAGCGGCTTGTCGTGCAGGACCGTCAGGGAGGTCACCGCACGGGTCAGCACCACGTACAGCCTGGCCAGGCCCCTGGGTTCGGCCGCGACGATGTCCGCGGGCTCCACGACGATGACGTGGTCGTACTCCAGACCCTTGGCCAGGGTCGCGGGCACGATCAGGAGGCGGTGCTCCTCGTCCGAGTCGGGGCCGAGCACGGCGTGGGAGAGGCCGGTCAGCGCGCGGGAGACATCGGCGACCAGGGTGTCCGGGGCGATGACGCCGATGGAGCCCTCCCTGGTGAGGACCTCCGCGGCGGCCTCCGCGATCGAGCCTCCGGGGCGTACCGCGAGCGAGCCGAGGCCGGGGCGCAGCGACCGCGGCGCGGCCAGGTCGGGGGCGATGGAGGGCAGCAGCCGGGCGGCGTAGTCGAGGACCTCCCGCGGCACGCGGAAGCCGAGCGTCAGCTCCGTCACCTCGCCTTCGCGCTGGCCCAGGTGCTGGAGTACTGACTCCCATGAGCTGGTCGACCACGGGGTCGTGCCCTGGGCCAGGTCGCCGAGGACGGTGGCCGAGCCGTTGCGGCAGCGGCGGCCGAGCGCTCTCAGCTGCATCTCGGAGAGGTCCTGGGCCTCGTCCACCACGAGGTGACCCAGGGACGGGGTGCGCTCCATGAAGTCGCGCAGCTCGTCCAGGAGCGCGGCGTCCGCGGCGGACCATTTCGCGGACTTCCAGCTCCGGTACGGTTTCCCCCATATAAGCATTTTCTGCTCATCCGGCGACAAATCGGATTTAGCGGCCTTTGTCAGGAATTCTGGGTCGGAGAGGAGGCGATAAAGGACTTGCTCCGGCGTTAGTTTGGGCCAGACCGTATCGACGAGCTGTTTCACCGGTTTCGACCTGGCGACGGCGTCCTGCACCCGGTCGTCGGGCGATTCGCCGCGCTGCTCCATTCGTACGAGCACCATGTGGGCCAGCCGCTGCGCGAGTGCCGCCCGGCCGGGGTTGTATCGCGTGGTGCCGCGCAAGGAGGCCACGATCTCGCGTACCTCGTAGTCCGCCACCCGGTAGCGGTAGGCGCCCTTGGAGAAGACCACGCCGTCCTCGGGCTTGACGATGTGCAGCCAGAGCGCGCGTTCGAGCACCGCCGCCATCCTGGCGTCGCCCTTCAGCGCCGCCACCATCGGGTCCTCTTCTGCGGCGTACTCGCCGAGCAGCCCGCCCACCGTGGTCTGGTCGACCTTGACCTCGCCGAGCGCGGGGAGCACCGAGGAGATGTACGACAGGAAGGCGCGGTTCGGGCCGACGATCATCACGCCGGCCCTGGCGAGCCGTTCGCGGTGGGTATACAGGAGATACGCGGCCCGGTGCAGGCCCACGGCGGTCTTCCCGGTGCCGGGGGCACCCTGGACGCACACCGTCTGGGCCAGGGTGGATCGGACGATCTCGTCCTGGTCCGGCTGGATGGTGGCGACGATGTCACGCATCGGGCCGGTGCGCGGGCGCTCGATCTCGTCGGTGAGGATCTGCGACGGGCCGATCTCGCCGCCCTCGCCCAGCGGCTCGTCCTCGAACGCGGTCAGCGCGCCGCCGTGGTACCCGAAGCGGCGCCTCCGTACGACTCCCATGGGGTCGGCGGGGCTGGCCTGGTAGAACGCCTGGGACACCGGCGCGCGCCAGTCGATGACCAGGGGCTTGCTGCCGCCGTCGTGCACGTGGCGGCGGCCCACGTAAATCGTGCCGGGGAGGTCGTCACCCGCCTGCCGGTCGAGGCGGCCGAAGAACAGCGGGGTGTCGGGGTGGTCGGCCAGCGCGGCCACGCGCTGGTCGAGGAGGGACTGGAGGATCTGCTGCGACACCCAGTCACCCGCCGCGTCCGCGGACAGCGACTGGGCGTGGGCGCGCATCGCCTTGAGCGCGGCCCTGGACTCGGCCAGGTGAGCCTGCTCGGAGGCCAGTACGTCGGAGGGTATGTCGGGGGCCAATTGGTGTCCGGGCATGCGAAAGCGCCTCCCTGGGTCGGAAACGAAGGTGGTAAGGCAGCGAATCGGCCAGTCTAATGGCGACGCGGGGCGGCCTCCAAAGCATTTACCCCTCCGGCCCCCCACGCGCCGCGCCACCCACCGTCCTCGCCGTTCGCCCGCCGCTGCTCTCAGCCTCGGCGCCCAACCGGCGTCGTCGGCAGGGTTCCTCGGAGGGCAGGCACGGCGGCGGGTCGGGCGAGCGGTCATGAGGGTGAGGTACGGGGCCGATGGGCGACGCGTCCGCTCGCCCGGCCCGGGTCGGCAACCGGCGTGCGGCGGGGGAGGGATACTCGACCGGGCGAAACGACGTCGCGCTGCGCCGGGGAGTCCAAGCGCGGCGGTGGGGTGATGATCGGGGCGAGTAGCGGTCTGCGGGGAGGGGTAGGGACAGGTGATGGCGCGGATTCAGCTGCGTTTTTCGCCGATCATTCCCACGATCGCCAGCTTCCTGCTCGCCGCCCTCTGGGCGTTGTCCGTCTTTGCGGGCTGGGGATCGGAGGCGTTCTGCCAAGGCGGCGAGTCCGCTTCGACCTGCTCCCAACGTCTTGGTACGGTCTCCACGGTGTCGGGGCTGTTCGCCGCGCTCGCCGCCTGCTGCACGGCGGCCGCCTGGCTCATCCCGTGGTCCAGGCAGGACCCGCGCACGTTCGGGCGGGTCATGGGCGCGGGGGTGGGCGCCTGGGTCGTCGCGGAGGGAGTGCTGTTCCTCGGCGGCCTGATGGCGCGGTAGGGCGCCCCCGCCGGCTCGAAGCTTCCCATCGGTAACAATCGGGAAATACCGAAAAATTCGGGCATATCAGGTGCGTTTGTCGGATCATGGGGGTATGTCGCAGGCGGCGTGATAGTACGCAGGTGAGGGGGGTGGTTCGATTGTCTTCGGCCCGCGGAGTTTCGTGGACGTGACAGCACGCTGAACATGCCTGGCCGCTCGAGACGAGCGGCCGGGCGTCACACCTCGCCGTGCACGTCGTCGGCGTCGATGATCTGGTACGCGTACCCCTGCTCGGCCAGGAACCGCTGCCGGTGCGCGGCGAACTCCTGGTCCACCGTGTCCCTGCTGACCACCGTGTAGAACCGGGCGCCCCCGCCGTCGGCCTTGGGCCGCAGCACCCGGCCGAGCCGCTGGGCCTCCTCCTGGCGTGAGCCGAACGTGCCCGACACCTGGATCGCGATCGCGGCCTCCGGCAGGTCGATGGAGAAGTTCGCCACCTTCGACACCACCAGCACCTGGATCTCCTTGTCGCGGAAGGCCTGGTAGAGCCGCTCCCGCTCCTTGACCCTGGTCTCGCCCTTGATGACGGGCGCGTTGAGGTGCTCGCCGAGCTCGTCGAGCTGGTCGATGTACTGGCCGATGACCAGCACCTGCTCGCCCAGGTGGCGGCGGACCAGCGCCTCGGTGACGTGGGTCTTGGACGGCGTGGTGGCGCAGAAGCGGTAGCGCTCCTCGGACTCGGCCATCGCGTACGCCAGCCGCTCCTCGTCCGTCAGCGTGACGCGCACCTCCACGCAGTCGGCGGGCGCGATCCAGCCCTGGTTCTCCATCTCCTTCCAGGGCGCGTCGTACCGCTTGGGACCGATCAGCGAGAACACGTCGCCCTCACGCCCGTCCTCGCGCACCAGCGTCGCGGTCAGCCCCACGCGCCGGCGGGCCTGAAGGTCGGCGGTCATCCGGAAGATCGGCGCGGGCAGCAGGTGCACCTCGTCGTAGACGATCAGGCCCCAGTCGCGGGCGTCGAACAGCTCCAGGTGCGAGTAGACGCCCTTCCGCCTGGTGGTCATCACCTGGTACGTGGCGATGGTGACGGGGCGGATCTCCTTCTTCGAGCCGGAGTATTCGCCGATCTCGTCCTCGGTCAGCGACGTGCGCTTGATCAGCTCGGTCTTCCACTGGTGGGCCGAGACCGTGTTCGTCACGAGGATGAGCGTGGTGGCCTGCGCGTGTGCCATGGCGGCCGCGCCGACGATGGTCTTGCCCGCGCCACACGGCAGCACGACCACGCCGGAGCCGCCGTGCCAGAACGCGTCCGCCGCCTCCTGCTGGTACGGCCGCAGCGCCCAGCCGTCCTGCAGCAGCTTGATCGGGTGGGCCTCGCCGTCCACGTAGCCGGCCAGGTCCTCCGCCGGCCAGCCCAGCTTGAGCAGAGCCTGCTTGACGTTGCCGCGGTCGCTCGGGTGGACGATGACCGAGTCGGCGCCGAGCCGCTCGCCCAGCATCGGCTGGATCTTCTTGGAGCGCAGCACCTCCTCCAGCACCGCCCGGTCGGTGGAGGTCAGGACCAGGCCGTTGACCGGGTCCTTCTCCAGCCGCAGCCGGCCGTACCTGGCCATGGTCTCGGCGATGTCCACGAGCAGGGCGTGCGGCACGGGGTAGCGGCTGAAACCGATCAGCGCGTCGATGACCTGCTCGGCGTCGTGTCCGGCGGCGCGGGCGTTCCACAGGGCCAGGGGGGTGACGCGGTAGGTGTGCACGTGTTCGGGAGCTCGCTCGAGCTCGGCGAACGGCGCGATCGCCTTACGGCAGTCGTTCGCTCGTTCGTGGTCGACCTCGAGCAGCAGTGTCTTGTCCGACTGGACGATCAGCGGTCCATCGCTCACTGGCTTTTCTCCGTGGGGTTCCGTACGGGGCCTCGCGCAACAGGACCATCGTCTCCCGATCCTGGCTCTCCCGCTCCGAGACTCCAACAACCCGCGCGCCCGGATTAGTCCTCGGACGGGCCAAGAGCCGCGGCCGTCAGTCGTCGAGATAGCCGGACAGGCCCAGGAAAAGGATGATGCCGGCGCTGAGCACGAAGCCGAGCCCGAACATGATCCAGCTCCAGATCACCATCGTGCGGGCGGCCTGCGGCTCCGTGCGGCCCTTGCTGAGTGCCAGGCCGGCCAGGATCGCGCCGGGCAGGCCGAGGAAGTTGCAGCAACCGACGAGCGCGAGGAGGTTGAGCACGAGGGAGACGATCGCGTTGGCGCTGGGCCCGTCGTCGCGCCGCGGCGGGGGATAACCGTAGCCGTACGGCGGCGGCGGCTGCTCGCCGTAGGGGGCGCCATAAGGCTGGTACGGGTAGCCCGACGGATCTTCCTGGCTCATGTTCACCTCCAGACACGTCAACACTTATCACGGAAAGGAGGCGCGCCTGACCGCGCTGTGAGATCCCACCATGGATCGCCAGGCCGAAGGCGGTCAGTCGAGGCGGGCCCGCAGCGCCTTGCGATCGAGCTTGAGCACGCTCGTCACCGGCACCGAGTCCACGAACCTCACCTCGCGCGGATACTTCACCCGCCCCACGCGCTCGCGGGCCCACTCGATCAGCTCCTCGGCCGTCACCGTCGCGTCCTGCCTGAGCTGGACGAACGCCACTACCTCCTCGCCGATCCGCGGCTCCGGGCGGCCCACGACACCCGAGACCACCACGTCGGGGTGGCGGTTGAGGGCGTCCTCGACATCGCGGGGGAACACGTTGAAGCCGCCCCGGATGATCAGGTCCTTCTTCCTGTCCACGACATAGAGGTAGCCGTCGTCGTCCACGCAGCCGATGTCACCGGTGCGCAGCTCCCTTCCGATCAGCGCGGTGCCCTCGGGGTCGGGTTCGTGCTCGCCCCAGTAGCCGAGCATCAGCGCCTCGCCCGAGACGCAGATCTCGCCGACGTCCCCGGCCTCCAGCTCCTCGCCCTCGCCGTCGCGGATGGCGATCGTGTAGCCGGGCAGCGGGAGGCCGACGCTGCCGGCCCTGCGCCTGCCCGGCGGGTTGAACGTGGTCACCGCGCTGGTCTCGGTCAGGCCGTACCCCTCGAGGATCTGCACGCCCGGCACCCTGCGCTCGAACTCCTCCAGCACGTCCCTGCCGAGCGGCGCCGCGCCGCAGGTGAGGAAGGACAGGTCGGGCAGTGGGTGCGACTCCAGCGGCTCGGCGAGGAGCAGTTGGATCATGGAGGGTACGACGGTGCCGTACTGGACGTGCTGCTCGGCGGCCAGCGCGAGGAACGTCTTCGGCTCGAACCA
This sequence comes from Nonomuraea sp. NPDC051941, assembly GCF_044593615.1. NCBI lineage: Bacteria > Bacillati > Actinomycetota > Actinomycetes > Streptosporangiales > Streptosporangiaceae > Nonomuraea > Nonomuraea sp. NPDC051941. Next base: position 107,453 of record NZ_JBIUCF010000048.1, on the reverse strand, counting down.
GCGCATCAGCACCGCCTGCTGCGGCTCCGTCGCGTGCATCGAGGCGACCGAGATGATCAGCCCGTACGCGTGCGAGAGCGGCACGGGCACCAAAGCACGATTTTTCCCTTCTTGGTGGGACATGTCCCAGACGTCCTTGGCCACCCGCCAGAGGCCACCGTGGCTCAGCATGACGCCCTTGGCCCGGCCCGTGGTGCCGCCGGTGTACATCAGAGCGGCCAGATCGCCGGGGTCCCTGGTCGCCGGGCCGCGTTCGGCTGACCGTTCCAGCTCGGCCGTGTCCACAAAAATCGGGATATCGACGGCGGTGGCCCGTACGGTCTCCACCAGTTCGGGCGAGGTGACGATCGCGGACGCGCCGCTGTCGAGCAGGATGTGCCGCAGCTCGTCGGCGCCCACCAGGAACACCGCCGGAGTGACCACCGCGCCCGCCGCCCACAGCGCCTGGTAGATCAGCGGCACCTCGGGGGAGTTCGCCATCATCACGACCACCCGGTCGCCGGGCCCGATCCCGCCCTCGGCGAACCCGCCGCACATCCGGCGCGCCCGCTCGGCGAGCGCGTGGCTGCGGTGCCAGACGCCCTCGTAGAACGTCGCGTCGTGATCGTCGAAGCGGCCCCAGGACTCCTCGGCCAACTGGCCCAGCGTTTGCTCGGTCACATGCCCAACCTGATGCGATCGTGGTCACGCCGTCAACCCTTGACTAGTCATGGTGGACGGGGCCCAGTTGACTGGTAAATGACAACATATCTCCCTCTATAGTCGTTCGTGTTTTCTTGTTGGCCTAGATCGTGTAATGGTGGAAGATCTAGGGGCCATGGGGCCTGCCGAGGCAAGGGAAGTCATGATCGACATGTCCGCGTCAAGCGGCCCCGAACGCGAACGTCACGCGAAAGACCAGGTCAGGGTGGCTTTGGTGACGCTCTGCGAGCTCTTCGTAGTAAAAGAAGAAACTTGTTAGGCGTAGTTATTTTCTGTAGAAAACTTTCCAGTCAACCCTGAGGTGAATTCGTGACCGAAACGCCTGAATCGGGCGAGATCGACCTCGATGACATAACGCTCGGCCAGAGCTTCTTAACGGTGTACGAGCACCTGCGGCCGCTCGCCGCGCCGGTCACCAGAGACCTGAAGCGACGGGACGCCGACGCGCTCCTGCGCTCCTACCTGGAGCCCGGCTGCTTCCCCGAGGCCGTACGCCGGCTCAGCGTCCGCCACCTGCTCGTCCTCGTGGGCGAGGAGGAGACGGGCAAACGACTGGGCGCCATCGCCCTGCTCTCCCGGATGTCCCTGGCCGAGAGCACGATCACCGTGCTGTCGCCCGCCGGCAGCGCCGCCGACCTGCTGTCCAGGACCGAGTACGAGCCGGGGCGGGCGTACCTGCTGCACGACTGGATCGCCGAGAGCACCGACAGGATCGAGCTGCTCAACCTGGCGCGCAAGCTGGCCGAGCTGGGCTCGTACCTGGTCATCACCAGGAACGGCGTCCCCTCCCAGGCGGCCGAGGTGGAGCAGCCGTGGGGCGTGCCTGAGCCGGGGGAGCTGTTCGACCTGTGCCTCAGGGCGTACGGACTGCGCGCGGGCCACAGCCCCGAGGAGCTCGCCCGGGCCCGGGACCTGGCGCTGACCCTGCCGACGCCGGCCGAGGTCGTGCGCCTGGCCGGACGGCTGGTGGGGGACGACGAGCCTTCGGGGGAGGACGTGGCGGCCTGGTTCGACACCAAGCCGCTGCTGCACGAGGTGCGGGAGGTGGCCGCGCTCGCGTTCCTGCACGGGGTGGGCGGGCCGGTGTTCGAGCGGCAGTTCGCCAGGCTTGAGAGGATCTGCCAGGCGCAGGAACGGCGGGTGCCGCGCGTGTCCCATCCGCTGGTCGCCCATGAGGAGGGCCGCGTCGCGTTCCGGGTGCCGCACCACCGCGGGCAGGTGCTCGCGGAGCTGGTCGGACGGTACGGGTTCTGGCTGTGGCAGCCGCTGCGCGAATGGGTGCGGTCGCTGGCCTGGGAGGGGGCCGACGTCCGGACGCGGGCCGCGGAGGGGGTGGCGTTGCTGGCGGCGTACTCGCTGAAGGATGCCCAGCTGGAGTTCCTGGACGTGTGGGCGCGGGGCGGGAACGCGGAGCGGCTGGCGGCGGGGGACGCGCTGTCGTACATGTGCGCCGACGACACGCTCGCCACCGAGGCGCTCAGGATCGCGCTCGCCTGGACGGCCGATCCCTTGGACCCGCGGGCCACGGCGGCGGCCGTGGCGCTGGGCGGCGGGCTGTCCGTCCGGTATCCGGCCGACGCGGTGCGGCGGTTGCGGCGGCTGGAATCCGGTGGCGGGCCCTCGGCGGGTGTGGCGGGACGGGCGTCGGCGCTGCTGGCCGAGCACGCGGGCCGGTGCCACGACGCCCGGGCCCGGACGGTCACCGCGCTGTCCGCGACCCTCGCCACGGACGGCTGACCCCACCCCGATGACGCTCGCCGGGGCCGCGGGACCCCGGCGAGCCCCCGCGCGTCGGGACCCCGCGCATCGAGACCTCAACGCTCCGGGGCCCCCGCTGGGACCCCCGCGCGCCGGGACTTCGGCGCGGCGGAGGCCGGGGTCAGAGGCCGGCGACGCCGGTGATGCGGTGGAGGGCGAATCGGTGGACGGCGGCCCGGGTCTCGTCGTAGGCGGTCAGGTAGCCGCCCTCCATCCGAGCCGGCTCCAGGATGCGCGAGGTCGCGTTCCCCTGCGAGTCGAGGTACCCGATCCACACGCGTACCCCCTGCTTGATCGCCTCCTGCAGGGCCGAGATCGTGGCCGTCGCGGGCCCGCGCGGCACCTGCCCGCCCGGCGCGTCCACGGGCTCGCGCCGCGCCAGGTGCGCCGCGTCACCGGCCCGCAGCGCGCGCACGGCCGCCGTCGCCACCTCCGGGTCCAGGCCGTTGGGCGACGCCACGGCGCGGACCGGGGCCAGCCCTTCGGTACGGCGGCTGTCGAGCTGCGAGATGATCACGTCGCCGTCGAGCGACTCGGCGACGGGCGCGTACCCCATCGCACGCAGCGAGTCGACCAGCGCCGCCCTGGACGAGCGGGAGGCGATCACGGTGGGGGCCAGCCTGCGCAGCCGCAGCGCGGTGGAGCGCCGGTCGGCGGTGATCTGGTCGAGCAGCGCCGGGTCGTCGCAGCGGATGTACGCGCTGGCCGTGCCCACCCGGATGCGCCCGTGGCGCCTGGCCACGTCGGTCACCAGGTACGACAGCGCCTGCGGCACCGGCGTGGCCGAGTGGCGGGTCAACATCGACACCAGCTCCTCGCCCCCGTGCCCCGCGTCGAGCGCCCGCCGGATCGAGCTCTCGCTGAACCGGTAGACGGTGGCCCCGCCCTTCGACTCCACGTCGGCGGTGAGCGTCATCCAGCGGTTGAGCTCGCTCGTCAGCGGCCCCGGCGCGACGGCGGTGAGGTCGGCCTGGAGCAGCACGTGATCGACGGGCTCGGGCAGCAGCGGCGCGAGCACCTCGGCGGGCTCGCCGCCTTCGAGCAGCGCCCGCCCGTGCGCCGACAGCGCGCCCAGCCCCGTCACGCCGACCTGCTCGGCCTCCCGCAGCGCGAACTCGGTGAGCTGCTCGCGCAGCGGCCCCCGGCGGCGCGGTTGCTCCCACGCCAGCCGTTCGAGGACCGAGTCACGCGAAGGCGCGAGGCCGGGCGCGGCGGCGAGCACGCCCAGCGTGGCCGCCCTGACCCCGGGCGCGGAGGAGCGGCGCAGGTCGGTGTGCAGGGCGTTGAACGGCCTGTCGCGCTCGTCGCTGCGTTTGATGGTCGCGCCCGCTTCGCCACTCGTTGGCATCGCTCCGCCCGCTCTCTCCTGGCGAGCTCCTGCGCTCCGGCCACCGACCAGGCCCGGTACACGGTCCATGTGCAGCCAGGTGAGCGCGAGGGTGACCCACCGGTCGGCGGTCGCCCTGACCCGCCAGAGGTCGTAGCCGGAGGTCGGCAGCCACTCGCCGTCCACGCCGCCCCCCGCCGCGATCAGCCCGGCCGCGTGCGCCACCTCGATGACCAGCGCCGCCGCCCACTCGGGCAGGTCCAGCTCGCCCGTCGCGCGCTTGAGGTCGCGCACGCCCAGGCCGCCGGTACGCAGCACGCCGGGCGGCTCGACACTCCACCGCTCGCACAGCTCCTCGACCGACCTGACGAACGCGAACGCCTGCCCGGCCGCCGTACGATCGGCCAGCTTCCGGTCGCGCGCCGTCCCTTCGAGCGGCGGCGGGAGGGCCAGCAGGCCGCGGTGCACCCGGCCGCCACGCAGGTAGAGGCCGACCTCGCGGGGGAGGGTCACGCTCTCCTCGCCGGTGGCCGCCAGCAGCCCTCTGGCCAGCAGCTCCTCGATGGGCGAACGGGCGGAGGCCACGCTCACCTCGCGCCTGGCGTTGGGCACGCGCCCGGTCGGCGGCCCCCAGGCGAGCTGGTCGAGCGCGCCCCTGGCCTCGGGTGAGACGGACCCGACCAGGGCGGCGGGCTCCGCCAGCGCGGCAGCCAGCCGTTCCTTGCCCGAGCCCTCGGTGCCCGGCGCGACCTCGTCGGCCATCTCGTCGAGCTGCTCGGGCGCGTGATGCCGGAACGCGTCGACCGCCTTCGGCCCGAGCCCGGCCGGGTCCTCGAGCACCTTGCGCACGCCGGGCCCCAGGTCGAGCGCGTCGTCGGGCCCGAAGACCAGCGCCAGCTCGAACAGCCGGTCCAGCGCGGCCGACAGCGCGGGCTCGGCGTCACGCGCGCCGCTCTCCGCGTCATCGTCCGCCAGGGCCGCGGCCACGAGCTCGCGCAGCCGCTCCTTGGGTATCGGCCCGTCCCGTACGGCCAGCGTCTCGACGACCGCCAGCGTGAAACGGTCGAGCCGGTCGAGCACCCTGGCGATCGCCGACGGGCTGCCCGCCCGCGACGCCAGACCTTCCAGATGCGCGGGCACCGGAGTGATCAGCTCGGGCCGCGCGGAGACGAGCGCCCGCAGCTGTTCGTCGGTGCGCCCCCTGATCCACTCCGTGAACTCCATCGTTGCCATGGTATGTCCCACCTGATTGGGGCAGCATTGCTTGACGTGATAGAGCGCGCGGACCAGCTCGTCCTGAACTACGTCTCCAAGGCGGCCGATGCCGCCCACGGCGTGCTCAGGGCCGACCAGCGGCTCGACTTCGCCAAGCGATTGCGCGCCAGGATCGAGGAGGAGCGGCGCGGCAGCCAGAACGCGCGCGAGGTGTCGAAGGTGCTGGCCAGGTTCGGCGACCCGGTGGCGCTGGTGGAGCGCGAGGCACGCCGGCTCGCCGAGGCGGGCGCCCCCACCATGCGCACCCCCATGGGCTCCGCCGAGGAGGGTCAGCCGTCCGGGGACGAGAGCTCCACGCGGCGCTTCCCCACGATCGTGGACGACGCCGACGCGCCCCCTGGCGTCCAGACGTACCGGAGGATCGCCAGGGAGAGCCTCGGCAGGGGCCGGGGCCTGCCGTTCGCCGGGCTGCGCAGGATGGCCATGTCCAGCGCGAACCCCATGGCGACCGGCGGCAGGGACGCCAGGACCCTGGTCAAGGAGCATCCGCGCGACGCCGCCGCGATGGTCGTCCTCGTGGTGGCCGCGCTGCTGCTGCCGTTCGACCTGCCGCCGGTGGCGATCTTCGAGATCCCCGTGCTGGTGTGGGCGGCCGGGGCGGTGCTCGTGCTGTTCAGCGAGAGCTGGAGCCTGCGCGACAAGCTGCTCGGGATCGGGGCGCCGCTGCTCGGCTACTCGGCGGGCGGTGTGCTCGTCGGTGGCCTGCGGGTGGGGAGCGAGCCGGGGTTACAGGCGTTCTTCGCGCAGTTCTACAGCGTCAGCGGCACCATGTTCATGATCGGTACGGGGCTGGGCGTGGTGTGGCTGGCCTACCGGCTGCTCGACGTCAGCTGACCGGCGCGGGGCTGGGCAGCAGGCCGACCGCCAGGCGCACCCACCCGGCGACGAACTGGTCCTTGTCCGCGTAGCCCGGCAGCTCGCCCACCGTCTCTTGGAACAGCCGGTAGTGCACCACGGAGCCGCCCAGCACCACGGAGATGCCGGCCCAGTCGACCTCGACGTCCTTGTACTCGGGCTGCGCCCTGAACCAGGTGACGATCGCGTCGAACATGGGCTGCAGCAGCCCTTCCCTGACCACGGCGACCAGCTCGGGGAACTGGCTCAGGTCGCGGAAGAACACCCGCGTCAGCTCGGACTCCTCGCGGACCTTGGCCAGCCCGGCGCGGCACAGGTGGGACAGGCGATCTTCGAGCGCCGCCGACGCCTCCATGCTGCTCAGCTCGGCCAGGCTCTCCGCCACCTGGCTCCTGGTGCGGGCGGCGTGCTCGTTGATCGCCGCGGCGAGCACTTCGTACTTGGACTTGAAGTGCCGGTAGAGCCCGCCGGCTCCGGGCGAGAGCCCTGAGGCGGCCTCGATCTCCGCCACGGAGGTGGCGGAGTAGCCCCGCTCCGCGAACAGCCGCAGGGCCTCATCGATGATCCGCGCACGGGTCGATCTGGTCATATCTATCCTGTTACCTCCGCCTTGAGAGTAGTCGCAGTGTGTGGCGGGGACCGCACTTACGGAGCGGCGCGCCGGATCAGGCCCGCCAGCGCCGAGCCGATGATCAGCCAGACGATCGCGGCCAGGCCGTAGTTGACCAGCGCGGTCCAGCGCGGGTCGGCGAGCTGGAACAGGTTGGCCAGGCCCAGCGACAGCCAGCCTGCGAGCGACTCGACGAACTGGTACCAGACGTTGGCCGGGTTGGCCTTGAACACCGTGAAGACCGCGTACAGGATCACGACCAGCGCCGCCATCCGCGAGGCGACCTTGACCAGATAGGCCAGGGCCGACACGGTCCGGGTCCAGACCGTCACGGTCGGGCCGCCGGGCCGGGCGGGTCTGTGCGGGCGCGGCGGGGCGGAGGAGGCGACGAGCCGGTCTCCGGCGTGCGGCGGTTGGGGGGCGTTGGTCACGGCCGGTCCTCTCCGATAAGTAATTCCTTTCTTCCCATTCCCACGGTCCCACAACAAGAGGCCGTTACGGGTCGTTGGACGGCGTTTGGCATCCTGCACATGTGACGACTTCCGTTGGATTCGACCTTGACATGACATTGGCGGACACGCGAGAGGGCATCGCGGCCGTTTACGACGAGCTGTCCGTGCGTTTGGGCGTGCCCATTGACTCGGCCGCGGTGGTGACCCGGCTGGGGCCGCCGCTGGAGGTGGAGCTGGCCAACTGGCTGCCCGCCGAGGAGGTCGCCGCGGCCGCCGACCTTTATAGGGAGATATATCCGCAAATAGGGGTGCCGGTGCACACGGCCATGGCAGGCGCGTACGACGCCATCGAGGCCGTACGCGCAGGCGGCGGCCGGGTGATCGTGGTGACCGGCAAGAACCTGCGTGACGCCATCGGCACGGTCAAGGTGCTCGGTCTCGCCGTGGACGAAGTGGTCGGTTCCGTTTTCGGAGCCGCGAAGGGATCGGCACTCGCGCGCTTCGGCGCGGCGGCTTATGTTGGTGACCATGTCGCGGACATCGAGGCGGCGCGCGCGGGCGGCGCCGTGAGCGTGGCGGTCGCGACCGGTCCATACACGGCAGGAGAGCTGCGTGAACACGGAGCCGATGTGGCGCTGGCCAACCTGACCGAATTCGCCACCTGGTTCGCAGGTTGGCGCAAGCATGATGAACTCCGGTAATTGCCCGGGATTTACCCGGTCGCCCTGGCGCGCTCCGGGGCATAACCTACATCCATCCATCTTTTCGACTGTTTGAACGAGGTCCTCCTGTGCCGAGTGGCAAGGTCAAGTGGTACGACGCCGACAAGGGTTTCGGCTTCCTCACCCGCGACGACGGCGGTGAGGTCTTCGTGCATTCCTCCGCGCTTCCCACAGGTGCGGCCCCGCTCAAGCCCGGCCAGAAGGTCGAGTTCGGCGTGGCCGAAGGGCGCCGCGGCCAGCAGGCGCTCTCGGTGCGGATCCTCGAGCAGCCGCCGACGCTGGCCAAGCCCAAGCCCAAGGCCAAGCGGAAGAAGCCGGATGAGATGGTCGTCATCGTCGAGGACCTGATCAAGCTGCTCGACGACGTCTCGACGTCCTACCAGCGGGGCAAGCACCCGGAGGCGGCCCACGCCAAGAAGATCGCGCAGGTGCTCAGGGCCGTCGCCGACGACCTCGACGCCTGAGACCCCCGGCGTCAGGTGTTCGGATTGGTGAGCGGTTTGGTCGGGTCGAGCGTGTCGGTCAGCTGGAGCTCCTGACCGCCCGCCTCGGCCCGCTGCCTGCGCAGCTTGTCGTCGGTCGCCCGCACGCGCCGCCGCCTGGCGATCAGCAGCCAGCCGAGCGTGGCCGTCAGCGCGACGGCCAGCGTGACCAGCCCGGCCAGGCTGCTCTCCGACAGTGACAGCACCAGCCCGACCAGGCCGCCGAACACCCAGGCGAGCTGGAGCATCGCCTCGACCACGCCGAACGTGGACGAGCGCACCTCCTCGCCGATCTCCCGCTGCACGATCGCGTCGAGCGCGAGCTTGCCCAGCTCCTGTGCGAAGGCCGTGACCAGCGAGATGGCCAGCGCGGTCCACAGGCCGAAGAAGATCGCGGTCGCGATGCTGGTCACGACGGTCACGGCCAGCGTGACCAGCACGATCAGCTGCGGCGAGTGATTACGCGTCCAGTTGGCCACGGCGGCGCCGGCCAGGCCCCCCAGCCCGGCCGCGGCCGCCAGCAGCGCGATCGTCTTGGGGATGTCGAAGAACGGATCCTGCAGCTGCCCGGCCGCGAGCCAGGGCACCGCCTTGTCCTGCACCAGGAACAGCAGGAAGAACAGCAGGAACCCGGAGAAGACGCGCAGCGCCACGTTGGCCCAGACGGCCTCGGCCACCGCGGGGCCCACCTTGAGCAGGGTGCGCCAGCGCGGCGCGGCTCCCTCCTCCTCCAGGTCGGGCGAGTCGATGTGGCGCGGCAGGCGTACGGCGGCGACTCCCAGCAGCAGGAAGGCCACCATCGCGACGCGTAGCACCAGCGCACTGCCCAGCCAGGCGGTCAGCCCGGCGCCGAGCGGCACCGCGACCCCCGCGGAGACTAACGTGAACAGCGCCACCCGCGCATTAGCCGACACCAGCGTGATGTCCGCGGGCAGCACGCTCGGCATGATCGCGGCCCGCGACACGTTGTACGCCTTCGACAGCACGAGCACGCCCAGCGCCCCGATGAACAGCGTGGGCAGGTCGCCGGGGCCCACCGCGGCCGCCATCGCGAAGCAGAGCAGCCCCCGCCCGAACAGCGTGCCCGCCATCACGTAGCGCCGCCCCGACCTGAACCGGTCGAGGATCGGCCCCACGAACGGCGCCAGCAGCCCGAACGGCAGCATCGTGATGACCAGGTAGAGGGCCACCGAGCCGCGGGCCTCGCCCACGGGCACGCCGAAGAACACCGTGCTCGCCAGTGCCACCGTGACCAGCGCGTCACTCGCGCTGTTGCCCGCCGACAGCTCGATCAGGCGGCCGAGCCCGGTGCGGCCGGCGCCGTTGGCGTACGTGAGGCGCCGGGTGGCCTTGCCGACTTTTCGCGCGCCCTTTGCCGTGGCCTTGCCCGCCCTGGCCGTGCCGCCGGCCGTGGCCCTGCCCGCGCGCACGGTGGCGCGTCCCGCGTCGGCGGCCCCGCGTGCCACCCGCCGCGAGATGTCGCGTGCCCGGCCCAAGCCTCCCTCCACGCATACCAGTCTTACCTGATTCGTCCGCGATCTCGGTGCGGGATCCCCCGTTGTGGGACTCTCAGGTCCGCCCATGGGTGAGAATGAAGTGTGAGCGAACAGCACCTTTCGGCGGAGGGCCCCCGATGAGCCGCACCAGGGCCCGCGTCTCCGCTCCCGACCAGGCCTGTGTCGCCGCGGTCGATCTGGCGCGCAGCGCGGCCGAGGAGCTCGCGTGGCCGGGCGAGCCCGGTGAGCACCTCGGGTTCGAGGGCGAGGGCGACCGGATCGTCACCCATTACTTCGCCTGTCTCGACCGGGCATACCGCGGCTGGCGCTGGGCCGTCACCGTCACGCGTGCCTCGCGGGCCAAGAAGGTCACGGTCAGCGAGGCCGTCCTGCTGCCCGGCTCGGGCGCGCTGCTCGCGCCCGAGTGGCTGCCGTGGAGCGAGCGCCTGCGCCCCGGCGACCTCGGCGTGGGCGACCTGCTGCCGACCCCTGAAGACGACGACAGGCTCGCGCCGGGCTTCACCGAGACCGACGACGACAGCGGCGACCATCAGGCGGTTTTCGAGTACGGCCTGGGCCGGGCACGTGTGCTCTCGGCCATCGGCAAGGACCTGGCGGCCAGACGCTGGCATTCGGGCGAGCACGGGCCGCACACACCGATCGCACACGCCGCTCCCGCGCAATGCTCCACCTGCGGCTTCTACTGGCCGCTGGCGGGTGGCTTGCGGCAGACGTTCGGGGTCTGCGCCAATGAGTACGCTCCTGACGACGGCAAGGTCGTCGCCGCCGACCACGGCTGCGGCGCCCACTCCGAGGCCGCCGTCCTGCCGCCGACCGTCGAGCAGGCCACGCCGATCCTCGACGACCTGGGCTATGACCTGATGGAGGAGGAGGCGGGCTCGGTCGACGAGTCGGCCTCCGAAGAACTCGGCCATTCCTGACAGAGCAGGCCGCTAACCTACGCGTGGCCGTTACCCCTCTACCAGGATCGTGATCGATGACCGACACCTATGGCACTGACCGGATGCGAGCCGCCGTCCTCTCCGCGTGGACGGCCTCGCCCGCGAGGTTCCGCGAAGACGCCAACGCCGAAGAGGACTTCGCGCTCGGCGGCTACCGGGACCGGCTGATCGTCGAGCTCGCCCAGAACGCCGCCGACGCGGCCTTGCGCGCGGGTGTGCCGGGGGTGCTGCGGCTGACGCTCAGGGGCGACGTGCTGACGGCCGCCAACACCGGCGCCCCGCTCGACGCGACCGGTGTCGAGGGGCTGTCGACGCTGCGCGTCTCCGGCAAACGCGACGAGGTGGGCGCGGCCGGGCGGTTCGGCGTCGGGTTCGCCGCGGTGGTCTCGGTCTGCGACGAGCCCGCCATCTGCTCGCGCGGCAGCGGCGCGGTCCGCTGGTCGCGTTCGGAGACCACGGCCGCGGTGGCGGAGATCCCCGCGCTCGCGGGCGAGCTGGCCGACCGTTCGGGGCACGTTCCCCTGCTCAGGCTGCCGTTCGACGCGCCGCCGCTCGACGTGCCCGAGGGTTTCGACACCGTCGTACACCTGCCGCTGCGCGACCCGGTCTGCGTGGACGCGGTCCGGGTCATGCTCGCCGAGACCAGCCCGGCGCTGCTGCTCGGCATGCCCGCGCTGGAGGCCATCGAGATCGACCTCGACGGGTCGGTCCGCACCGTGGCCGCGGACGGCTGGCATGTGGTCTCGGAGTCGGGGGAGTTCACGGCCGAGGAGGTGAGCCGGCTCTTCGCCGACCGGCCCACCGAGGAGCGCGCCCGCCCCTACTGGTCGCTGCGCTGGGCGGTGCCGCTCACCGGCACCGGCGAGCCAGGGCCGCTGCCCGCCGCGGTGCCGCCGGTGGTGCACGCGCCGACGCCCAGCGACGAGCCGCTCGACCTGCCCGCGCTGTTGATCGCGTCGTTCCCGATGGCCACCGACCGGCGCCACTTCGCCAAGGGGCCGCTGACCGACTTCCTGGTCGAGCGGGTGGCCGACGCCTACGTCCGCCTGCTCCAGGAGCTGCCGCGCACGCCCAAGCTGCTCGACCTGGTGCCGTCGTTGATGGGCAAGGGCGAGCTGGACGCCAGGATCCGCCGGGCCGTGCTGGCCAGGCTGCCCTCGACGCCGCTGCTGCCGGCGCTGTCCGCGCCCGCGCCCGCCGTGCAGACCCCGTCCTTCGCCGACGCGGAGGTCTACGAGCCCGACGCGCAGTGGCAGGTCGAGCACCCCGCCCGTGAGCCCGGCGACGACGGGTGGGTGGTCGCGGGCCAGGAGGCCGCCGTGGTGGCCGCCGGCTCCGCCGAGCTGCTCGCGGCGGTCGCCGACTTCGTGCCGGGGCTGCTGCCCGCCGGATGGCCCGCCAGGCATCCGGCGATGGCCGCGCTGGGCGTGCGCAGGGTCGAGCTGGCCGACGTGATCGATCTGCTGTCGGGCGAGGCCGTGGAGGCGCGCGAGCCGTCGTGGTGGCGCTCGCTCTACGAGGTGCTGCCCGCCGACGATCCCGAGTCGCTGGGCGCCCTCCCGGTGCCGCTGACCGACGGCCGGCTGGTGCGCGGGCCGCGCGGCACGCTGATCCTCACCGACGGCGGGGCCGAGCTGGACCTCAGCCCGCTGGGGCTGCGCATCGTGCACCCCGAGGCGGCCCACCCCGCGCTGCTCAGGCTGGGCGCGGCCGAGGCCACGCCGCGCACGATCCTCGAAGACCCGCTGACCAAGGCCGCCGTCGCGCAGTCGCTCGACAGCCCCGACCCGGAGCCGGTGGCGCGGGCCGTGCTGTCGCTGGTGGAGGCCTCGGCGCTGGCGCCCGGCGAGGCGCCGTGGCTGGCCGAGCTGGCCCTGCGCGGCACCGACGGCGAGCTCTACCCCGCCGGTGAGCTGATGCTGGCCGACGGGGCGCTGGCGGGGCTCCTGGAGCCCGGCACGCACCTCGGGGTGGCCGCCTCCGAGCTGGAGGAGGAGTACGGCGCGCGGGTGCTCGCCGCGGCCGGGGTGCTCGACGGGTTCGCGACCGTCCACGAGGCGGACGTGCTGCTCGACCAGGACGACTGCGACCACGACCTCGACGGCGAGGACGACTGGCTCGACCACGTGCTCGACCTGCTGCCCGAGCTGGGCGTGCCGCCGATGGTGCCGGAGTTCCTGGCGGTGCGCGACCTGGAGCTGGTGGCCGACTGGCCGGCCGCCCTCGCGCTGCTGAGCCGCCCGCCGCTGCGGGCCGCCCTCCACCCGCTGCGGGTGGCCGGCGTGGAGGTCCCGTCCTACACGGCGTGGTGGCTGGCCAACCACCCGGTGCTCGACGGCCGCAAGCCGCTGGAGCTGCGGCTGCCCGGGGCCGACCCGCTGCTCCAGGGCCTCTACGCGGACGCGCCCGCGGGGCTCGACGAGGCCGCGCTGTCGATGCTCGGGGTGCGCACGACGCTGTCCGAGCTGCTCGCCTCCCACGGAGGCCCCGAGGAGCTTCTTGACCTGATGGCCGACCCGGCCGTCGAGGTGGACCGGGCGCAGCTGCGGGCCCTGTGGATCGCGCTGGCGGGCGTGGATCCGTCCCGGGTGGCCCCGCCGTCCCGCGTCCGCGCGGTCCTGGCGGGCTCCATCGCGGTGGCCGCCGCGGAGGACGCGGTGGTGGTGGAGGCGCCCGACCTGCTGCAGCTCGTGGTGGACCGGCCGCTCGTGCTGGCCCCGTACGACCTGGCGGAGTCGCTGTCCGAGCTGCTCGACCTGCCGCTGGCCGGGGAGCTGACCTCCGGGGAGGTCACCTCGCAGGGCCAGGTGCGCCCGGTGCCCCCGGAGGTGCAGGCGCTGCTGCCGACGGCGCCCACCAGCTACGTGGAGCACGAGAAGCTGCTGGTGGACGGGGTGGAGTGCACGTGGCGCTTCTTCGAGGGCATGGTCCACTGCACGGGCCTCGACGGGCTCGCCCGCGGCCTGGCCTGGGCGACCGGCCAGTGGAACGACCGGCTGGCGGTGGCCGCGCTGCTGCGTGACCCGGAGTCGGTGCCCCTCCTGCTCGCCGAGTCCGACCTGTCCTGACCTGTCCTGACCGCCGGTGGGGAGGCGCCCCCGTGGTGCCTCCCCGGAGCGTCAGGCCGCGCAGGCGGTGGACCTGGCGGGCACCTTGCCCTCCAGCACGTACGCGTCCACCGTCCGCATGACGCACGCGTTGCCCGTCAGGTAGGCCCCGTGGCCCTCGCCCTCGTACGTGACCAGGACGCCCGTCTTGAGCTGGTCCGTGAGCCGGGTGGCCCACTGGTAGGGCGTGGCCGGGTCGCCCTTGCCGCCGATGACCACGATGGGCCCGGAGCCGGTCGCGTCGATGCGCTTGGCCGCGTCGTCGCCCGGCACCGGCCAGTGGGCGCAGGGAGCGCCCGAGCCCTCCACCGACAGGACCGGGAAGATCTTCTCCACCCGGTCGTTGACCTTGGCGACGTCGTCGGCGGTGGGCCGCTCGGCGGTGTCGGCGCAGCTGATCGCCTGCAGGCTCGTCATCATCGTCGTGTACGTCCCGTCGGCCCTGCGCCCCGTGTACGCGTCCGCCAGCATGAGCAGCGCCGTGCCGTTGCCCTTGATCGCCGCCGCGGCGGCCTGCTCCAGCACCTGCCAGGTCGCCTTGGCGTAGAGCGGGGTGATGACGCCGAGCTGGCCCAGCCCGTACGTGAGCTCCCGGTCCCCCACCTTGAGCGGCTTGTCCTTGAGCCCGTCGAGCAGGCCCACGACCGCCTTCTCGACGGCGGCGGGGTCGGCGCCCAGCTCGCAGCTCTGCGCCACGCAGTCCTCGGCGAACGCCTGGAACGCGTGGTCGAAGCCCTCCGCCTGCGTCACCGCCCGCTGTTCCCACGTGACCGTGGGGTCGAAGGCGCTGTCCAGGACGAACCGGCCGACGTTCTTGGGGAACTGGGTGGCGTACACGGCGCCGAGGTGCGTGCCGTACGAGAGGCCGAAATAGTTGAGCTGCTTGTCTCCGAGCGCGGCCCTGAGCAGGTCGAGGTCCTTGGCGGCGTTCACGGTGCCGACGTACGGCAGGAGCTTGCCCGAGTCCTGCTGACACGCCGCCGCGAACTCCCCGGCCAGCCGGTCGCCGTCGGCCTCGGTCGTCGACGCGAGCAGCTTGGCGATCTGGCCGCCGCACCTGACGCCGGAGCTGCGGTCGACGCCGCGCGGGTCGAAGCTGACCAGGTCGTAGCGGGTGCCCAGGCTCCCGAACGCCCTGGCGGCCTGCGCCATCGTGTCCACGCCGGACGCGCCGGGGCCGCCGAAGTTGAAGACCAGCGAGCCGAGGCGGTCGCCGGTGGCCTTGACGCGGATGAGCGCGAGGCCGATCTTCTCACCGTCCGGTCTGGCGTGGTCGAGCGGGACCTGGAGCTTGCCGCACTCGACGCCGGGGGCGGGGGGCGCCGGATTGCCGTCCGGGCCCATGAGGTCGGTGCAGGTGCTCCACGCGACCGTACCCGGCTCCTGGGCGGGCCGGTCGGCCGTGCCGCAACCGGCGAGCACCACCGCGCTCAGGAGGACTGTCCCTATGGCCTTCTTCATGCTGACAAGCATGCTGAAGCCGGGATAAGCCGAGGTAGTGGGTGAAAACACCACATCCGGATGACTTCAGCGAAGCGCTGGAGATGACGAATGTCAGTTTCGCTGCCGGCGGCGTACGAACCACATGCCGAAGAGCCCGAAGCCGATCCCGGTCACGCAGGTCCAGATCCACCAGGTGTTCTCGGGAGCGGGACGGAAGATCAACAGGGCGACCAGCACGACGGCCCAGACCGCGGTGCCGATGGCGACGGCGGCCGTGTCGTTGGTCTTGATCGGCTCCGGATCGGGATGCCACTGCTTCACGTTGTCCAGCCTAGCTTGCAATAGGGTCTCGATCTCATTACCGACTCTTTCCGCAGCTCATCCTGCCTGTCACTGTTCGCGTCGTGAGCGACACTCGTAACGCTATCGACCGTTTCTTCCAAATCTCCCAACGAGGCTCGACCGTCTCCCGTGAGGTGCGGGGCGGCCTGGCCACGTTCTTCACCATGGCCTACATCGTGGTGCTGAACCCCATCATCATTGCCAACGGCACAGACGTGCAGAAGCAGGTCATCGGCGACGGCACGACGCCCAACGTGGCGCTCGTCGCCGCCGGGACGGCTTTCGTCGCGGGCGTGCTGACGATCCTCATGGGCGTCGTCGGCCGGGTGCCCTTCGCGATGGCGGCGGGCCTGGGCCTGAACGCCTTCGTCACCTTCAACATCGCCTCGGTGATGACCTGGGAAGAGGCCATGGGCCTGGTCTTCCTCGAAGGCGTCATCATCGCCATCCTGGTGCTGACCGGCCTTCGGACGGCGGTCTTCCACGCCATCCCGGCCCAGCTCAAGACCGCCATCAGCGTGGGCATCGGCCTGTTCATCGCGTTGATCGGCTTCGTGGACGCCGGCTTCGTGCGGCGCGTGCCCGCCGGGCCGCCCCTGGAGATGGGCATCGGGGGCAGCCTGACCTCGTGGCCGATCTTCGTGTTCGTGATCGGCCTGCTCGTCACGGCCGTGATGGTGGCGCGCAAGGTCAAGGGCGCCATCCTGATCGGCATCGTCGGCACCACCGTGCTGGCCATCGTCGTGGAGCTGATCACCAAGTCCGGCCAGTTCTCGGCCAAGAACCCCGGCGGCTGGCAGCTGAACGTCCCGACGGTCCCCGACCAGATCTTCGGCTTCCACAACCCGCTCACGCTGTTCACGGAGTTCGACCCGTTCGGCGCGTTCAGCAGGATCTCCGTGCTGCTGGCCGTGCTGTTCGTCTTCACCCTGCTCATCACGGACTTCTTCGACACCATGGGCACCATCGTGGGCGTCGGCCGCCAGGCGGGCCTGGTGCAGGAGGACGGGACGCTGCCGCGTACCAGGGAGATCCTGCTCGTCGACTCGATCGGCGCGGCGGCCGGCGGCGCCGGGTCCGTCTCCTCCAACACCACCTACATCGAGTCGGCCGCCGGAGTCGGCGAGGGCGCCCGCACCGGTCTGGCCAGCGTGGTCACCGGGTTGCTGTTCCTCGTGGCGATCTTCTTCGCGCCGCTCGTCACGGTCGTCCCGTACGAGGCCGCCGCGCCCGCGCTGATCGTGGTCGGCTTCCTGATGATGACCTCGATCCGCGACATCGACTGGGATGACTTCGAGATCGCGATCCCGGCGTTCCTCACCGTCGTGATCATGCCGTTCACGTACTCGATCTCCAACGGCATCGGCGCCGGCTTCATCAGCTACGTGCTGATCAAGGTCGTGCGGGGCAAGGCGCGCGAGATCCACCCGCTGCTGTGGGGGGTCACGATCCTGTTCGTCCTGTACTTCGCGATCGGCCCGATCCGCGTGCTCTTCGGCGTCTGAGCACGCCCCTCGAAGCCGCCCTGCGCGTGCGGGGCGGCTTCGAGGTACCAAGGAGGTACCAGATATTTGCTTTCGGAAATTTCTCGACATGCCGTATAGTTAGCAAAGGTAATGACACATGCTAACCAAACCCCAGCCCAAGACGGACCTGCGCAGCGACGCAGGCCTGGCTTCAGCCCTGCGCGTCTCAATGGCAAGGCTGACCAGGCGCCTACGACGACAGGCGGCAGCCCACTCGCTGACTCCCACGCAGTTCGCGACGCTCGCCGCGGTGGAACGGCATTCCGGGATAACCCCCGGAGAATTGGCCGAGCTCGAGAAGGTTCAGCCACCCTCGATGACGCGCGTGATCGCCGCCCTCGAGGAGCGCGGCCTGGTCTCGCGCAGCCCGCACCCGACCGACCGGCGCCAGGTGACCGTGACGGTAACCGAGGCCGCCGAGAAGCTGCTGAAGGAGGAGCGACGCCGCAAGGAGGCGTGGCTGACGCAGCGGCTGAAGGAGCTCTCGCCGGAGGAACGGTCGGTGCTCCGCCAGGCGGCGCCGATTCTGGAGAAGCTCAGCAGGATATAGAGCCTGAAGAACCCAAGACCGGGATGTTCCGGTCGCTCAGGATTCCTAACTACCGCATGTTCGCGGCAGGTGGCATCGTCTCCAACGTCGGCACCTGGCTGCAGCGCACCGCCCAGGACTGGCTGGTGCTCGACCTCACCCACGGCAGCGCGGCGGCGCTCGGAACGGCGACCGCGCTGCAGTTCCTGCCGATGCTGATCTTCGGGATGTTCGGCGGCGTGCTCGCCGACCGCTACCCCAAGCGGCCCATCCTCATCGCCGCCCAGTCGCTCATGGCCACCCTGGCGCTGACCATCGGTGTGCTCACCATGACGGGCTCGGCCCAGGTCTGGCACGTGTACGTGATGGCGTTCCTGCTCGGCCTGATCTCCTGCGTCGAGGTGCCCACGCGGCAGGCGTTCGTGGTCGAGATGGTCGGCCGGCGGGACCTGTCCAACGCCATCGCGCTGAACAGCTCCATCTTCAACCTCGCCCGCGTGGTCGGCCCGGCGCTCGCCGGTGTGCTGATCTACGTGCTCGGCGGCACGGGGCCCATCTTCCTGATCAACGCGACGACCTTCGGCGCGGTGATCTCCAGCCTGGTCTTCATGCGCAGGTCCGAGCTGAACCCCGCCGCGCCCGTGCCCAGGGCCAAGGGCCAGCTCCGCGAGGGGCTCCGGTACGTGATCGAGCGCGAAGAGCTGCTCATGCCGGTGCTGCTGATCGGGTTCGTGTCGATGTTCTCGCAGTCGTTCTCAATGTCGATCGCGCTCATGGCGCGCGAGGTGTTCAAGGCCGGGGCGTCCTCGTTCGGGCTGGCCTCCAGCATGTTCGCGGTGGGGGCGCTCGGGGGCGCGCTGCTCGCGGCGCGCCGGGCGCGCCTGTCACGCAAGGTGCTGGTGGCCGGGGCGCTCGGGTTCGGGCTCTTCCAGATCGCCACCGGGCTGGCCCCGTTCTACCCCGTCTACCTGCTGCTGCTGATCCCGACCGGGATCGCGCTGATCACCATCAACACGGCCGCCAACGCCAGCGTCCAGATCGCCACGTCCCCGGACATGCGGGGCCGGGTCATGGGGATCTACATGCTGGTGTTCACCGGCGGGGCTCCCGTGGGCGCGCCGCTCATCGGCTGGCTGTCGGAGCTGGGCGGGCCGCGGGCGGGCGTGATCCTGTCCGGCGTGCTGGTGCTGGTCGGCACCGGGCTGGCGATGCTGGTGACGCGCCTGATCACCGCCCGCGTCGCGAAGCCGGCGCTCGCCGTCGCCTGAGCCCCCACCCCTGGGGCCCAGGCGGCAGGTGGGCAAGAGACAATCAGGTGGTATGAGGCTGTTCGCGGCGCTGGTGCCGCCCGACGAGATCCTGGACGAGATCTCGCGCGCCATCGCGCCGCACGTCGGGCAGGTGCCGGGGCTGCGCTGGCCCGACCGTGCCACCTGGCACATCACGCTGGGCTTCTTCGGCGAGGTGCCCGAGCAGGTGCTGCCCGAGCTGGAGGAGCGCCTGGCCCGCGCCGTACACCGCTACAGCGTCCTCGACCTGGCCTTCACCGGCTTCGGCGCCTTCTCCTCCGCCCGCCGGGCCAGGGTCTTCTGGGTGGGCGTCACGGGCGACTCCATGACGAGGCTGGCGGACTCGGTCAAGGCGGGCGCCCGGCGGGCCGGGGCCGTACAGACCGATGAGAAACGGTTCCACCCGCACCTCACGCTGGCCCGCGCCAAGACGGAGACGGACCTGCGCCCGCTGGTCGAGTCGCTGTCCGGGTTCAGCGGCTCGCCGTGGCGGGCGGAGCAGGTCCGTCTCGTCCGCAGTCACACAGGGCCCCAGGTGAGGTACGAGTCACTCGCCGAATGGGCGCTCGCACCCTCCGGGCAGAGCTAGGCTCCAGACCGTGGATCGTCCTCGCATGTGGCTGCTGCCGATTGTGCTCGGCCTGCTCCTGCTCATCGTCGTCGTCGGCGCTCTGGTGAGCTGACTTACCAGGCGTAGTCCTCGGGGGCCGTCTTGTGACCGGGGAAGATCTCGTCGAGACGGGCCAGCGTGGCCTCGTCAAGGTCGATCTCCAGGGTGCGCAGGCTGCCCTCGAGCTGCTCCAGGGTGCGCGGGCCGATGATCGGCGCGACCACCGCCCGCTGCTTGAGCAGCCAGGCCAGGGCCACGTACGCCGGGTCCTCGCCCAGCTCGTCGCAGAGCTTCTCGTACTGCTCGATCTTGTCGCGGTGCTTCTCGAGCTGCTTGACCATGTGCTCGGAGGCCGAGCGGCCCTTGTCGATCTTGCGCAGCACGCCGCCGAGCAGGCCGCCGGCCAGCGGGCTCCACGGGATCACACCGAGGCCGTAGTCCTCGCACGCGGGCAGCACCTCCAGCTCGACCGCGCGGGTGAGCAGGTTGTAGTGGGACTGCTCGCTGATGAGGCCGTTGACGTTACGCCGGGTGGCCGCCTCCTGGGCCTTGGCGATGTGCCAGCCGGCGAAGTTGGACGATCCCACGTAGATGATCTTGCCCTGCTGGCGCAGGACGTCCATCGCCTCCCAGAACTCCTCGTACGGGGTGTCCCGGTCGACGTGGTGCGCCTGGTAGATGTCGATGTAGTCGGTCTGCAGCCGCTTCAGCGAGGCGTCGCAGGCCTTGCGGATGTTGAGGGCGGACAGCTTCTGGTCGTTGGGCCAGTCGCTCATCTTGCCGTTGAGCTTGGTCGCGATGACGGTCTTCTCCCGGCGCCCGCCGCCCTGGGCGAACCACCGGCCGACGATCTGCTCGGTGATGCCCTCGCCCAGCTTCCAGCCGTACACGTTGGCCGTGTCGAAGAAGTTGATCCCCAGCTCCAACGCCCGGTCCATGATCGCGAAGGAGTCTTCCTCCGTGGTCAGGGGGCCGAAGTTCATGGTGCCGAGGCAGAGCGGACTCACCTGGAGGCCACTGCGTCCGAGGTTGACGTAATCCATGACTTCAACCCTAAAGACCTGGAGTGCACTCCAGGCCATACACTAGGTCCATGATCTCCAATGGAGCGCTGACGGACCTCCGCGCTTCATGATCGCTTTACTCCGCGCCGCCGTGCCGCTGTTCCTGGCGATGGTCGCGGGCATGGTCGGCTCCCTGGTGGTCACCTCGGTGCTCGGCAAGCATGACACAGTGACGCTGGCCGCGTTCGCGGTCGTGACCGCCGTGCTCAACCCCGCCGGCGCCGCGGTGCAGGGCGCGCTGCGCGGGCTCGGGCCGTTCGTGGCCCCGTACCGGGACGACCCGGCGGCGGCCGTGCCGATCGTGCGGGACGCGCGCTGGCTCAGCCTGGCCACCGGCCTGGTCGGCGCGCTCGCCGTGATCTGCGTGCCGCTGATCGCGAGCGCCACCGGGGTGCCCGGCGAGGTGGTGCGCGAGATGGGCCTGCTGCCGTACTTCCTCGCGGTGTCCCTGCTGGTCTTCGCCTCCACCGGAGGTTCGAGCACCATCCTCATCGCGCTCGGGCACACCCGCAGCGTGCTCTGGCCGACCCTGGTCTCCGGCGTGGTGCTGGGCGGGCTCACCGTCGTGCTGGTGCCGCCGCTCGGGCTCACCGGCGTGGGCCTGGCCTGGCTGATCTCGGGCACGGCGGCGGCGCTCGTGGCGACCTACGGCGTGCGGCGCGCGCTCGGGCGGCCCATCGGGCAGGCCCGGCCCAGGACCGGCGAGATCGTCGCCCTGGCGAAGGTCAGCATCCCGCTGGCCGGGACCGTGCTCATCAAGTTCGGCGTGCTCGGGGTCGTCACCTTCGCGGCCGGCACCACCAGCACGCGCGACACCGCCGCCCACGCGGTGCTGACCACCCTCACCGGCTTCATCATGATGGCCTCGCTCTCCGTCGCCCAGGCCGCGATGCCGGACGTGGCCCGCGCCCCCGACCCGGCGGGTGCGCGCCGGGCCAACCGCACCGCGGCCCTGCTCGCCGTCATGGGGACGCTCACCGGGGCGGGCCTGCTGCTCGGGCTCGGGGAGCAGCTGCTGAGGCTGTTCAGCGACGACGCGGCGGTGCGGGAGCGCGTGCTGGGGCTGCTGCCGCTGATGCTGCTGGCGTCGCTGCTGGACGCGGCCCAGGCGGTGCAGGGCTTCGGCCTCACCGCGCTCAAACGCTCCGCCGCCAGCCTGTCCTACTTCGCGATCGGGTACGGGCTGCTGGTCGTGGCCGCCGTACCCGTGGCCAGGACCTGGGGGATCACCGGCCTGTGGGTGGCCATGGCGGTGGCCAACGGGCTCCTGGTGGTGCTCCAGGGCACCGGTTTCCACCGCCACAGCGCCAAGGTGGGCCGGGTCCTCGTCGGCTAGAAACCCGGGAGGGAGAGGTCGCCCGCCCAGGCCTTGTACGTGTACTCGGCGAGCTTGCGGATCCTGCCGGTGTTGACGTCGATCGCGTACGTGACCTCGCCCAGCGTGGGCACGCCGCCCTCCTTGCCCCCCCAGGCGCCGCTGCTCGGCTTGTCACTGATCACCACTTCCGTGGAGCTGTGCCAGCCGCCGATGCGCGGGCCGCGAACGTTCTTCGGGACGTCGGTGAACTCGGCCCTGGAAAGGACCTTGCCGGTGGTGACGTCGAGGGTGACGACCGTGTCGACGGGGCGGGTCACGAGATGGTCCTTGATCTCCTCGCCGTCGAGGTAGGCCACCGTGCGCCCGTTCGCGGACAGCTCGCTGACCTGCCGCGAGGTCTTGTTCAACGGCGTCACCTTCCCGCCGTCGAACAGCCCCAGCCGGTCCTTGTCGTCGCTGACCACGACCGGGCTCCCGCCGTTGCCGATCCGCCGCGCGCGCCAGCCCTCGGGGATCTCGGTCACCTGGCCCGTCTCCATGTCCACCACGGCGCTCGTCCGGCCCAGCAGGCCGAGGAAGCGCCCGTCGGGGGAGAGCAGCAGCACCATCCCGTCCTTGACCATCGTCTCCCGCGTGACGGTCTGCGGGGTGAGCCAGATGCGGCCGTCGGCCAGGTCCCGGACCGCGAACTTCTGGTCCTTCTCGCTGTAGTAAGCCACCCGCTTCCCGTCCGAGGAGATGGTCAGGGGGCCGCCGGTGTTCATGTAGTTCTCGGGGGCCTGCTCGGTGTACACGCTGAGCGCCTCGGGCATCCGGAAGCTCCCGCCGGTGCGGGTCACCAGCCGCCACTGGGCGCATTCCTTGCCGAAGGTTTTGGTGTTCTTCCGGTAGTCCCACTCCCTGCCGCAGAAGTCGTAGTACGCGTACGCGGCCGGGTCCACGCCGGAGGCGGGCAGCACGTTCGCGATCTCGCCGCTCATCGTGGCGCCGCCCGGGGTGGTGATCAGGACGGTGGCCGTGAGCGCCGTCGCGACCAGCGACGCCAGCGCCGAGCCGAACGTCGCCGCCTTCCACCTGCGTGCCCCCCGCACCGCGCGCTCGGCCAGGTCGACCTCGGGCGCCTGGGCGGCGATCAGCTGGAGCTCGTCACGGAACCGGGTCATCGGTAGACCTCCTCGGGATCGACGTCGTGAAGCAGTTCGGCCAGCTCGGGGGCGAGGGCGCGTAAGCGGCCGAGCGCGTGGCTGGTCTGGCTCTTGACCGTGCCGGGCGAGCAGCCGAGCAGGTCGGCGGTCTCGTCGACGCTGCGGTCCTCGTAGTACCGCAGCACCAGCACGGCCCGCTGCCGTGGCGTCAGGCGCAGGAGTGCCCGCTGCAGCGCCATGCGGTGCAGGCTCACGTCCTCGGGGCCGGCCCCGTGCCCGATCTCCGGCGGGTGCGCGGTGAGCGTCTCCTTGGCACGCCTGCGCCGCCGCCAGGAGATGTGCTCGTTGACGAGCGCCCTGCGGACGTACGCCTCCGGATTGCCGTCTTTCATCAGCTTCCGCCAGTGCCTGGCCGTCCGCATCAGAACGGTCTGCAGCAGGTCCTCGGCCTGCTGGGCGTCGCCGGTGAGCAGGTACGCGGTACGCATCAGCGCGTGCTGGCGTCCGCGGACGAACTCCCTGAAGCCCTCATATGGGTCCATGCGTCTCCTTCCACCCGCTATCAACGCGGACACGAGCGGCGGCGTTGGAGGTCGGTCTTGGGCGGCGACTCGTGGGGCATGATGTCGGAGTGGGGGATGGAGTGATGCGGGCGCTGGCCGCCGCGGGGGCTGTGGCGATGGCCACCAGTGTGCTGTTCACCGTTCCCGCCCGTGCGGCGGTGGCGGACGAGGGGATGGAGAAGCTTTTCACCTTCAAGGACCCCAAGATCACGGAGTCCAGCGGCCTGGCCGTCTCGCCGACGCACGCGGACACCTACTACACGCACAACGACAGCTCCGCCAGCCCCACCTTCTACGCCGTGGACGGCAAGGGGCGGACGCGGGCCACCTTCCAGGTGAAGGGCGCCCAGGCGAGAGACTGGGAGGCCATGGCCGCGACCAAGGACCCGGCCACGGGTCAGGCCGCGCTGTGGTTCGCGGACATCGGCGACAACCTCAACGGGGCCTGGCCGGACGTCTCCATCTACCGCGTGGTGGAGCCCCAGGCCATCAAGGACGCCACCCTGCCCGCGACCCGCTACCGCTTCCGCTACGCCGACGGCGGCCGCAATGCGGAAGCCATCATGATCAACCCCAAGACGGGGCGCCTCTACGTGGTGTCCAAGGAGTTCTCGGGGTCCGTCTACGCCGCGCCGAAGAAGCTCCGTACCGACAGGACGAACGTCCTGCGCAAGGTGGCCACCGCGCCCCTCATGGCCACGGACGCCGCCTACGCCCCCGACGGCTCCTCGTACGTCATCCGCACGTACTTCTCGGCCACCCTCTACCGCCCGTCGGGCGAGATGATCACCAGGGTGTCGATGCCGGAGCTGAAGCAGGCGGAGTCGATCACGTACACGGCGGACGGCAAGTCCCTGCTCACGGGCACGGAGGGGCCCCGAAGCCCGGTCTACCGCGTCACGATCCCCGGCGCCGCCCAACCCGCCACCGCCGCCACCACTCCCAGCCCGACCGCGACCGCGCGGCAGGCCCCCGCGAAGGACGCGGGCACGACCTCCCAGGCGGCCGTCGACGCGGGCGCGACCGGCTTAACGGCCAAGGACATCCTGATCTGGATCGCTGCCGCCGCGACCGCCCTGGGCGCCATCACCTTCATCGCCCGCCGCACCCGCTGACCCCACCCCATCCGGCCCCCGTCCGCCGCTCGGAATGATCGATCGTGAAACGCGATTGTTCCGATGAAAAACATGCGTTGGACTCATAGATGCTCCATCGCCCAGGCTGTCCGCATGACGGCGATGAGACCTCAAACGGACGGCCGCCTGTCGCGCGGAATGCTCCTGCTCATGTCAGTGGCGACCGGGTTGGCGGTCGCCGGCAACTACTTCGCGCAGCCGCTGCTCGACCTGATCGGCCGGGAGCTGGGCGTCGGGCCGTCGCAGGCAGCACTGGTGGTGACAGCCGCGCAGGGCGGGTACGCGCTGGGGCTGATCCTGCTGGTGCCGCTCGGCGATCTGGTGGAGCGGCGGCGGCTGGCGGTGGCGCTCTACGCGGCGACCGCGGTGTTCCTGCTGGTGTCGGCCACCGCCCCCAACGGCACGGTGCTCCTGGCCGGTACCGCCCTGACCGCGCTGACCTCGGTGGGAGCGCAGGTCGTGGTGCCGTTCGCGGCGACGCTGGCTGACCCGGCCGAGCGCGGCCGGGTGGTCGGCACCGTGATGACCGGGCTGATGCTCGGGCTGTTGCTGGCGCGCACCGCGTCCGGCGCCCTGTCGGAGGTGGGCGGGTGGCGGACGGTCTACTGGGTGAACGCGGTCCTGATGGCGCTGATGGCCGTGCTGTTGCGTACGTTCCTGCCCCGGCTCGGCGGGGACGGCGGCCGCCTGACCTACCTCGGCCTGCTGCGCTCGACGGTGGCGATGTTCCGGCACGAGCCGCTGCTGCGGTGGCGGGCGGGGATCGGCGCGTTGAGCCTCGCCTCGTTCAGCGTGCTGTGGACGGCGCTGACCTTCCTGCTGTCGGGGTCGCCGTACGACTGGCCTGAGTCGGCCATCGGCCTGTTCGGGCTGGTCGGCGTCGTGGGCGCGCTGACCGCCACGGTGGCCGGGCGGCTGGCCGACCGCGGATACGTACAGGTCGTGACCGGCGCGGGGACGGTGCTGCTGGTGGCGTCCTGGCTGGCGCTCGCGGCGGGGGCGCGGTCCCTGATCTGGCTGGTCGCCGGCGTGGTCGTGCTGGACCTGGCGCATCAGGCGGTGCTCAACAGCAGCCAGAACGTCCTGTTCGCGCTGCGGCCCGAGGCCCGCAACCGGATCAACTCGGCCTTCCTCACCGTCTTCTTCGCCGGGGGAGCGGTGGGGTCCGCGCTGGCGTCCGTGGTCTGGGTGCACGGGGGCTGGACCGGCGTGTTCGTCCTGGGCGCCGCCCTTTCGGCCGGGATCGTCGTGCTCTGGGCCCTGGAACGCATCACCGTCAAGCGGTCGGCGGGCGAATCCCCGAAGACCGTGCTCCATACCCCCGCCACTGCCAAAGGAGAATGAGCGTGTCACGCACCGTACTGATCACCGGGGCCACCGGAACCGTGTCCACCGCGCTGATCGACGTGCTAAAAGGAGCCGAGGTCGACCTCCGCGCGCTCGTCCGCGACGAGTCCGGCGCGGGCGGCCTGTCCGAGCAGGGGGCCGAGGTGTTCGTGGGTGACCTCGACGACGCCCGGTCGCTGCCGCCCGCCTTCGAGGGCGTGCAGGACGTGTGGCTGCTCACCCCGAACGGCCCGCGCGCCCCGGAGCACAGCATGAACGCCGGGTGGGCCGCCCGCCAGGCGGGGGTGGAGCGCGTCGTCCGCCTGTCCGTCGTCGGCGCGGCGCACGACGCGCCGAACCGCAGCGGCAGGCTGCACGCGCTGTCCGACCAGGAGCTCGAACGGTGGGGCATGCGCTGGACGATCCTGCGCCCGCACTGGTTCATGCAGAACCTGCTGAACGAGGCGGGCGACATCGCCGCCACCGGTACGTTCTCGCTGAACCTGGCCTCGGCGCGGATCGGCATGATCGACGTACGCGACATCGCCGGGTGCGCCGCCCGCGTGCTCCTCGACGACCCCGACCGTCACCACGGCGAGACGTACACGCTCACCGGCCCGCGCTCGCTGACGTTCGACGAGGTCGCCGAGCAATTGAGGCTCGCTCTCGGCAGGTCGGTCACGTACCTGCCGGTCGGCGACGACGCAAAGCGCAAGACGCTGCTCGGCTACGGCGTCCCGACCTGGATCGTCGACATGCTGGAGGAGTACGCGCAGGCGTACGCCTCCGGCTGGGGCGACTTCACCACCGACACGGTCGCCGCCCTTCTCGGCCGCCCTCCGCGCGACATCGCCGACTTCGCCCGCGACCACGCCGCGGCGTTCACCTCCACCGGAGGCGGCAAGTGACGCGATCGATCAGGGCCCTCGGCGCGATCCTCGCCGCGCTCGCGCTGGCCGTCACCGTGGGCGGCTCCGCCGGAGCGGCCGCGGACCGGCGGGCCGGGGATCTTCCGGCCTCGATCTCGCTGCCCGACGGCTTCCGGCCCGAGGGCATCGCCACCGGCACCGGACCTTTCGCCTTCATCAGCTCCATGGCCGACGGCTCCATCTACCGCGCCGACCTGCGCACCGGGCGCGGCGCGATCATCAGCCGCGGACCCGGCACGCCGTCGCTCGGCATGAAGCTCGACTCGCGGGGCCGGCTGTTCGTGGCGGGCGGCACGGGCGGTGACGCGCGGGTCATCGACTCCCGCACCGGCCGGGTGCTGGCCTCCTACCGGCTGGTCACCGGCCCGGCGTTCGTCAACGACGTCATCCTCACCCGGAACGCCGCGTGGTTCACCGACTCCACCAACCCGGTGCTCTACAAGCTGCCGCTGCGCGGCGGACGGCTGCCCGCCACCGCGGTGCGGATCCCGCTCACCGGGAACCTGGAGTACGGCGACGGCTTCAACGCCAACGGCATCACGCCCACTCCGGACGGCCGGGGCCTGATCGTCGTGCAGTCGAACACCGGAGGGCTGTTCCGCGTCGACCCGTCCGGCGCGACCCGCCGGGTGGACCTGCACGGCGAGTCGCTGCGGGAGGGTGACGGCCTGTTGCTGCGCGGCCGACACGACGCCGACCCCGGACACGCCGTACGATGCCGTCGCCATCCCCCGGCCCTGACCTGCGTCAGGACGGCGAGGGACCCGCCCGCCGCCCCTGCCCGCGCATGGTCGCGGTGAAGAACTCCCCGCGCAGGGCCTGCCCGACCACCTCGATCGAGCGGGCCAGCCGGACCAGGCGCGGGCCCTCGTGCCGGTAGACGTCGAGCACGGCCTCGATCGCGTGCGGCGGGAGGTGCCCCTTCAGGTCGACGGCGGCCTTCCGGTAGCCGGTCCTGGCCGCCTCCACGGCGGCGTCGACGTGATAGCGCGCCATGCTGACCAGCGCGATCGGATGGCGCCGGAGGACCTCGTGCTGCCGGTAGTCCGGCGGGAGCGCGTCCAGGAGCCAGGTCGTGGCGGACAACTCCCAGTCGGGGACGCTGGGTGGCCGGACCTCGGGTGGCCACTCCGGCGGAAGATACATGCCGCCATCGTACTCATGTTCGACTGAATGTCCTGGAAAGGCCCGCTGTTCTCACCGGCTCAAGTGCTGGATCGCCCGGATATAGCGGGGACGGCCGGTTAGCCGGAAAATCGTCGTGTGACGGAGAAGATCGGAGTCGTGGGGGCGGGCATAGTCGGCCTGGCCGTGGCGCGCGAGCTGGCCAAGGCCAGGGGCGCCGAGGTGACCGTGCTGGACAAGGAGCCGCACGTCGGCGCCCACCAGACCGGCCACAACAGCGGCGTCGTCCACGCGGGCATCTACTACCCGCCGGGCTCGCTCAAGGCCCGGCTGTGCCGCGAGGGCGTGGCGCTGCTCAAGGAGTACTGCGCCGCCAACGCGCTGCCGTACGACGAGGTCGGCAAGCTGGTCGTCGCGAGCACCCGTGCCGAGCGGCCGCTGCTGAGCGCGCTGGCCGAGCGGGCGCGCGCCAACGGCGTGCCGGGCATCGCCGAGCTCGACGGGCTGGCGCTGCGCGAGATCGAGCCGCACGCGGTCGGCGTCGGCGCGATCCACTCGCCGCACACCGCGATCTGCGACTTCCCCGCGGTCGCGCGGCGGCTCGCGCTCGACGTGGAGGAGATGGGCGGGTCCGTACGGCTCTCGCATCCGGTCAGGGCGATCAGGGAGCGGTCCGGGGGCGTGGACGTGCTCGCGGCCAAGCGGAAGTTCACCTTCGACCGGCTGGTGGTCTGCGGCGGCCTGGGCACTGACACGGTGGCCGGGATGGCGGGACATCCAGGGGATGTGCGGATCGTCCCGTTCCGAGGGGAGTTCTACGCGCTCCAGGGTGCGGCCAAGGGCCTCGTCCGCGGGCTGATCTATCCGGTGCCGGATCCGCGCTACCCGTTCCTGGGGGTGCATCTGACGCGCCAGATCGACGGCGGGGTGCTGGTGGGGCCGAACGCGGTGCTCGCTCTGGCCTACGAAGGCTACACCTGGCGAAATATCCGAAATTTCGGTCAAATTCTTGGCTGGCCGGGGACGCTTCGCATGGCCAGGAGCCACTGGCGCACGGGGATCAAGGAGGTCTACGGGTCCCTCGTCAAAGGCGCGTTCGTCCGGGGCGCCCGCCGCTACGTCCCCGAGCTCACCGCCGCCGACCTTGTACGGGCCCCCGGCGGCGTACGCGCCCAGGCCGTCGCCAGGGACGGCCGCCTGGTCGACGACTTCGTGGTGGACGTGCACGGCAACATCGTCCTGGTGCGCAACGCGCCCTCGCCCGCCGCCACCTCCAGCCTGGCGATTGCCCGACACATTGCCGGAATTGTCCCAGCACTCGTCCGATGAGGGCATCCTTGGATGTGATGGAATCACGCCTGCTGATCGTCGAGGACGATCCCAACATCCTCGAGCTCCTGGCCGCGAGTCTGAGGTTCGCGGGTTTCGACGTGACCACCGCGAAGAGCGGCCACGACGCCGTCGCCGCCGTGCAACGGCACCGGCCCGACCTCGTCGTGCTCGACGTCATGCTGCCCGACCTGGACGGATTCGAGATCGTCCGGCGGCTGCGCGGCGGCGGGCTGCACACGCCCGTGGTGTTCCTGACCGCCCGTGACGAGACCGAGGACAAGATCCGCGGGCTCACGATCGGCGGCGACGACTACGTGACCAAGCCGTTCAGCCTGGAGGAGGTGGTCGCCAGGATCCACGCGGTCCTGCGCCGTACGAACGGCGACCTCCCGGCCGCCCCGCCGCGGCTGACGTTCGCCGACATCGAGCTGGACGAGGAGAGCCACGAGGTGTGGCGCGGGGGCAACGCGGTGGCGCTGTCGCCGACCGAGTTCAAGCTGCTGCGCTACTTCATGACGAACGCCGGCCGCGTCCTGTCCAAGCCGCAGATCCTCGACCACGTGTGGGACTACGACTTCCGGGGCGAGGTGGGCATCGTCGAGTCGTACGTGTCCGTGCTCCGCCGGAAGATCGACAACCGCAGCCCCCGGCTCATCCACACCCTGCGCGGTGTTGGATACGTCCTACGCCTGCCACCGAGTCCCTGATGCGCGGCCTGCCGCTCCGGATCAAGCTCATCGCGTCGATGCTGGCCCTGCTGGGGTTCGGCATGACCTTCATCGGCCTGGTGAGCGTCTCGGTGCTGCACGGCTACCTCATCGACCGGGTGGACAGCCAGCTCGGCCTGCTCAACGCCCGCATGCACAAGAAGGTCGTGAGCGACTGGCGCAAGGACAGGGAGACCTCCGAGCGGCCGATCATCATCGAGTCCGACGCGATCGTCCTGGTCAAGGAGCCGGGCGGCGATTTCCTGCCGATGCTCACCGACCGCGACGTGGACCTGAAGCCCAAGCCGGTGCTGTCGCCCTCGCCGGGTGCGGAGGCGTACACGACGCCGGCGATCAAGGGGGACGGCGAGTGGCGGGTGCTGGAGCGCGTGGTCCAGCGGCAGACGCTCGTGGTCGCGGTGGACCTGGAGGAGGTCGACGCGATCACCAGGCGGCTCGTGCTCATCGAGCTGCTGGGCGGCGGCGGCATACTGCTCCTCCTGACCGTCGTGGGCATCACGATCGTGCGGCGGAGCATGCGCCCGCTCGGCCAGATCGAGCGCACGGCCGAGGCCATCGCCGGCGGTGAGCTGGGTCGCCGGGTGCCGGACGCCGACCCGCGTACCGAGGTCGGGAGCCTGGCCAACTCGCTGAACGGGATGCTCGCCCAGATCGAGGCCGCCTTCGCGGCGCGGTCGGCGTCGGAGGCGGCGGCCCGCCGCTCCGAGGACCGCATGCGCCAGTTCGTCGGCGACGCCTCCCACGAGCTGCGCACCCCGCTGACCTCCATCCGCGGCTTCGCCGAGTACGCCAGGCAGAACCCCGGCGCCGACCCCGCCGAGCTGATGCAGCGCGTGGAGAAGGCCGCGGGCCGGATGAGCCTGCTGGTGGACGACCTGCTTTTACTGGCCAGGGTGGACCAGCAGCGGCCGCTGAAGATGCGGCCGGTGGACATGCTGGCGCTGGCCGCGGACGCCGTGCAGGACGCCAGGATCCTCGCGCCCGACCGGATCATCAAGCTGGACGTGGTCGGCGGCGCGGCCCTGATCGTCTCGGGCGACGAGGTACGCCTTCGCCAGGTCATCAGCAACCTCGTCACCAACGCGATCATCCACACCGAGCCCGGCTCGCCGATCATCGTACGCATCGGGGCGGGCTCGGAGACGCTGTTCCTCGAGGTCGTCGACAACGGCCCCGGACTGACGCCCGAGCAGGTCGAGCACGTCTTCGAACGCTTCTACCGCGCCGACTCCGCAAGATCGCGCCGCCGTTCCGGCGAGGACCGGGGCAGCGGGCTCGGCCTGGCCATCGTGCAGGCGCTCGTCCAGGCCCACGGCGGCACGGTCACGCTGGACAGCTCGCCGGAGGCCGGCTCCACCTTCCGGGTCGAACTCCCACTCGCCTTGGAGTGAGCCTTCAGCTAACCCTCAGGTGGCTGGGTCACTCTAAGTAGGTGACGAAACCCGAGGCGCTGATCATGGTGGTGGACGACGAGCCCAGCATCAGGGACCTCCTGTCCGCCAGCCTGCGCTTCTCCGGGTTCGAGGTGCTGACCGCCGCCGACGGGCAGGAAGCCGTGGAGGTGGCCGACCGGGCCTCGCCCGACCTCGTGGTGCTCGACGTGATGCTGCCGGACCTCGACGGGTTCGAGGTGGCCAAGCGGATCGACGCCCCCGTGCTGTTCCTGACCGCGCGCGGCGACACCGAGGACAAGATCGCGGGCCTGCGGGTGGGCGACGACTACGTGACCAAGCCGTTCAGCCTGGAAGAGGTGCAGGCCAGGATCCGGGCGGTGCTGCGGCGCACGCGCGGGGAGGGCGCGCCGGCGAGCAGGCTCAAGGTGGCCGACCTGGAGCTGGACGAGGACGCCCGCGAGGTGTGGCGGGCTGGCCGGCAGGTGCGGCTGTCGCCGACGGAGTTCAAGCTGCTGCACTACTTCATGGTCAACGCGGGGCGGGTCCTGTCGAAGGCCCAGATCCTCGACCATGTCTGGAACTACGACTTCGGCGGCGACGCCGGCGTCGTCGAGTCGTACGTGTCCTACCTCAGGCGCAAGGTGGACGACGTCGAGCCGCGCCTCATCCACACCCTCCGCAGCGTCGGCTACGTGCTGCGGGAGCCGCCCGGCTAGGCGCGACACCTCGCCACCTGCGGTGGACCGCCGGACGCGGCTCACCGTAGCGTGGGTCGTATGGAGCCGCTGGCCGCGCCGGAGACTAGCGTGGGCCGTATGGATCTGCTGGCCGCGTTGGAGGCGCTGCGCCGGCCGCTGGATCGCGAGCTGTTCCCGCTGGCGGTCGGTGAGGCGGCGCGAGACCGGCGTGCGCTGCGCGAGCTGGCCGGGCAGCTCGACGACTACCTGCTGCCCCGGCTGCGCGCGCTCGACGCGCCGCTGCTGGCCGTCGTCGGCGGGTCCACGGGGGCGGGCAAGTCCACGCTGGTCAACTCGCTGGTCGGGGCCGACGTCAGCGAGCCGGGCGTGCTGCGGCCCACCACGCTCGTTCCCACGCTCGTGGTCAGCCCGGCCGACCAGAGCTGGTTCATGGGCCAGAACGTGCTGCCCGGCCTGTCCCGCGCCACCGGCACCGGTCCGGGGGCGCTGCGGGTGGTCACCTCCGACGCGCTGGGCGCCGGCCTCGCGCTGCTCGACGCGCCCGACATCGACTCCGTGGTGGTCGCGAACCGGGAGCTCGCCGCCCAGCTGCTGGCCGCCGCCGACCTGTGGCTGTTCGTCACGACGGCCGCCCGTTACGCGGACGAGGTGCCGTGGAGCTTCCTGCGCTCCGCCCGCGAACGCAGCACCGCCCTGGCCCTCGTACTCGACCGGGTGCCCCCGGACGCGGTCGAGCCCGTCTCGCGCGACCTGACCCGCCTCCTGGCCGAGAACGGCCTCGACGGCACGCTGCTGTTCACCGTCCCCGAGGCGGCGCTGCCCTCGGAGAAGGCCAGGCTGCCGGAGGAGACCGTGCGGCCCATCTCCTCCTGGCTCACGGGGCTGGCCACCGACGCGGCGGAGAGATCCCGCGTCGTACGCCAGACGCTGTCCGGGGCGCTCGACAGCCTGGCCACCCGGGTGCCCGCGCTGGCCGTGGCCGTCGAACGCCAGCAGGCAGCCTTCGACACCCTGCGCTCCGTCGTGTCGGGCGCCTACGCGGGCGGCATCGCCGACTTCGACGCGGGCATGCGTGACGGGTCGCTGCTGCGAGGCGAGGTGCTGGCCCGCTGGCAGGACTTCATCGGCACCGGCGACCTCATGCGCTCCCTGGAGAGCCGGGTCGGGTGGTTGCGCGACAGGATCGTCGGCTTCTTCACCGGGCAGATGCCGGAGGGCCAGCTCAGGGACGCCTTGGAGAGCGGGGTGGGGGCACTCATCAGGGGCGCCGCCGACGGGTCCGCCGAACGCGCCCTGGAAGGCTGGTCGGCCGCGCCCGGCGGGCCCGGCCTGCTGGAGCGGCTCGGGCCGATGGAGTCCGCCCGCCTCGGCCGCGCCGCTCCCGACGTGGGCAAGCGCGCGGAGGCGACGGTCCGGGGGTGGCAGGAGTTCGTCCTGGACCTCGTACGAGAGGAAGGGCGCGAACGGCGGACGGCCGCCCGCGTGGCCTCGTTCGGGGTGAACGGGGCGGGGCTGCTGCTCATGCTGGGC
Source organism: Nonomuraea sp. NPDC051941 (assembly GCF_044593615.1). Lineage (NCBI taxonomy): Bacteria > Bacillati > Actinomycetota > Actinomycetes > Streptosporangiales > Streptosporangiaceae > Nonomuraea > Nonomuraea sp. NPDC051941. The sequence continues at coordinate 73,678 of NZ_JBIUCF010000048.1, read as the reverse complement.
GTGTTCGCCTCCACAGGAGGGCTGACCGGGATCGAGGTGGGGATCGCGGGCGGCACGAGCCTGCTGTCGCAGAAGCTGCTGGAGGCCGTCTTCGGCGACCAGGCCGTGCGGACGCTGACCGTGCGGGCGCGGGACGACCTGCGGGATCGGGTGCGGCTGCTGCTGGAGGAGGAGTCGTACCGGTTCACGGCCCAGCTGGAGGCGATGGAGCCGCCCCGGGGGACGGCGAACGCGCTGCGCGGCGCGGCCGAGCGCATCCATGCCCACCGCGCGGAGCTCCCGGCGACGGCGGCGGGCGGACAGGACGTGACCGCAGGCGGAGAAGGTGCGACCACGGGTGGACAGGACGCGACCGCAGGCGGAGAAGGCGCGACCACGGGTGGACAGGACGCGGGGGACACGCCGTGAAGCTGCTGCGCCGCAAGGAGGGCCCGTCCCTCGACTCCCGTCTGGCCGCCCTGCTGGAGGCCGCCGAGCTGGCCGAGGGGCGGCTGCCGGAGGAGGCGGTGTCCGGCGCGCGGACGGTCGCCGAACGGGCCGGCGTGCGCCGTACCCTCTCGATCGACCACACCGTGGCCGCGCTGGCGGGCGCGACGGGCAGCGGCAAGTCGTCGCTCTACAACGCACTCGCCGGCACGGACCTGGCGGCGGTGGGCGTCGTACGGCCCACCACCTCGGCCGCCCAGGCGGCGCTGTGGGACGGGGAGGGCTCGGGCCCGCTGCTGGACTGGCTGGACATTCCCCAGCGCCACCCCGCCGCCTCCGCCTCCGACCTGTCCGGACTCGTCCTCCTTGACCTGCCCGACCACGACTCCATCCAGGTGTCCCATCGCCTGGAGGTGGACCGGCTGGTGGAGCTGGTGGACCTCCTGGTCTGGGTGGTGGATCCGCAGAAGTACGCCGACGCCGCCCTCCACGACCGCTACCTGCGCCGGCTGGCCGCCCACCGGGGCGTCATGCTGGTGGTGCTCAACCAGGTCGACCGCCTGCCGGACAGCGCCGTCGACCGCTGCCTCCGAGACCTGCGCCGCCTCCTGGACGAGGACGGCCTGGCGGGCGTGCCGGTCCTGGCCGTTTCCGCCCGCACCGGCGCCGGCCTCGCGGAGCTCCGCGCGCTCCTGAACGACCGCGTCGCGGAACGCAAGTCCTGGTCCACCCGCCTGGCAGCCGACATCGCCACCGCCGCCGCCCGCCTCGGCGCTCCGGAGGAGGCCCCGGCGGGTCAGGCGATGGACCGGGCGCTCACGGCCGCGCTCTGCGAGGCGGCCGGGGTGCCGTTGGTCGTGGAGGCGGTGGCCAAGGGGCACCGGCACCGCGCCGTCGTCGCCACGGGCTGGCCCGTCACCCGCTGGATCCGCAAGCTCAGGCCCGACCCGCTCCGCAGGCTCCGCATCGGCACCATGGCCCCGGTGGGCGGGCCGGTGGGAGAGCTGCCCGCGGGTGGGTCCTCGGGGAAGTCGGCCGCGTCTTCGGGGCAGGGGCCTGGGACCGAGGTAGTCGGCCGTACGTCCGTCCCGGCGGCCTCGGCCGTACAGAGGGCCAGGGTCGAGACGGCGATCAGGGACGTCGGCGAGGCGGCCGCGGCGGACCTGCCCGGCCCGTGGGCGGCGGCGGTGCGGCAGGCGGCGCGCTCCCGCTCCCAGGAGTTGACCGACGCGGTGGACCGGGTGGTGGCCACGACGTCCGCCGGCGCGACGCGGCGGCCCAGGTGGTGGCGGGCCGTGAACGTCCTGCAGTGGCTGGTGTTCGCGGCCATGGTGGCCGGTGCTCTGTGGCTGGGCGGGCTGTTCGGGATGGACTATCTGCGCCTGCCCCAGCCGCCGCTCCCGACCGTGGGCGTGGTGCCGTGGCCGACGGTGCTGCTGGTGGGCGGGGCGCTGGCGGGTGTGCTGATCGCGCTGCTGTCCCGGCTGGCCGCCTGGGCGGGTGGCAGGCGACGGGCCCGGCGTACGGCCAGAGCCCTGCGCACGGCCGTGGGCCGGGTCGGCGACGATCTCGTGCTGGCCCCCGTGCGGGGGGAGCTCGACCGGTACGCCCGCTTCACCGAGGCACTCACCCGAGCCCGCGCCTGACCCACGCGGCTCACCCGGAACGCACGATGCCGTCGCGCCGGGAGCAGCGCGGCTCACCCCGTGCCGTCGCGCCGGGAGCGGCGCGGCTCAGCGCGGCTCAGCGCGTGCCGTCGCGCCGGAGGAGGACGGTCGCCAGGGTCGCGCCCGCCAGCGCGAGGCCGGAGGCCGCCAGGAAGGGTGCCGAGGCCCCTAATCGTTCCCCGGCCACCCCGGCCACCCCCGACCCCAGCGCACCCCCCACGCCGATGGCCGTGGAGACCCACCCGAACGCCTCCGCCTGCGCCCCCGGCGCGAACTCGTCCACCAGCAGCGACGACGTCGTCAGCGCCGGATTGAGCGCCAGCCCTCCGCCGAACAGCACCATCCAGAAGACCGGCCACGACTCCACCAGCGCCAGCGGCGCCAGCATCGCCCCGAGCGCCAGCATCAGCGCCACCAGCCGCACCCCGACCCGGGACCGCCAGGATCGGGCCCCGTAGGCGGCGGCCCCCGCGATGCCGCCCACGGACAGCGCGGCCACCAGTACCCCGGTGGCCGCGGGCGCGTGGCGGGCGGTGGCCAGCGCGGGCACGCCCACCTGCAGCGCCCCCAGCGTCCCGCCGAGCAGCAGCACCACGGCCAGCAGCACCGCCATCCGCCGGTCCGCGAACACCCGCCCGCGCTCCCGCTCGGGCCCGCGAGCCCCCGACCGCAGCGCCCGGGCGAAGCCCAGCGTCGCGGCCCCCGCGGCGACGGCCACCAGAGCCAGCCCCAGCGAGGTCGTGGTCAGCGCGATCACCACCCCGAACGCCAGCGGCCCCACCAGCATGGCCAGCTCCTGCACCAGGTAGACCAGGCTGTAGGCGGCGGTACGCCCCTCGTCCGGCACGCGGCGCCCCCATTCGAGCCGCATGCTCACGGAGACCGGCGGCAGCCCGGCCCCGGCCACCCAGGCCAGCGCCACCACGACCCACCAGAGCCGGTCCCCGGCGGCCGCGACCAGCGCGACGAGCGCGGCCACGTGCACCAGTGCGGTGGCGGCCAGCACCGGCCTGGACCCGCGCCGGTCCATGAGCCGCCCCTGCACCGGCCGCCCCATGCCCACCCCCATGGCGAACGCCGCCGCGGTCACCCCCGCCAGCGTCAGCGAGCCGCTCGCGCCCTGCACCACCAGCACCGTCCCGATGGGCGCCACCTGCTGCGTGAGCTGCGCCAGGAACCCCAGCACGGCCTGCGCGGGCACGCCGGACAGGCCGAGCAGGGTTCGATGACGCGGGCCTCCCATGGGCCGCACGCTATCCCGAAGATCAGGATAAACCGGGGTTGTTTCATCCCGCGTCGAGAGAGCGGCCGATCGTGCGCAGCGCCGACAGGAGCGGGCGCAGGAGGGGATGGGCGTCGGAGCCGCGGCGTACGGCGGCGAAGACGCGGCGTTCGGGCCCCGGCGTCCGCCGGACCGCCACCCCCGTCAGGGCCATGTCGCGCAGGGCCAGCCGTGGCACCAGGGCCACCCCCGCCCCGGCCCCGACCAGGGCGACGACGGCGCGGAAGTCGTCGGAGCAGTGGGCGAGGTTGGGTGTGAAACCCGCCTGCTGGCAGGCGAACGTGATCACGTCGTGCACCGGATTGCCCGGGTAGGGGCCGATCCAGGTCTCCGAGGCGAGCGAGGTCAAGGTCGCCTCCGACGCCAAGGGGTGGTCGTGGGGGAGCACCAGGTCGAACGGCTCGGCGTAGAGGGGCAGCCGGGACAGGCGCCGGTCGGCCGCGTCGGGGGCGCCCCGGTACTCGACCGTGACGGCCAGGTCGGCCTCGCCGTCCAGCAGCATGGCCAGGCTGTGGTCGCCCTCGGCGTCCAGCACGCGTACGTGCAGCCCCGGGGAGGTGGCGCGCAGGGCGGCGATGGCGGGGGAGAGCACGGCGCCGATCGCGGTGGCGAAGCAGGCCACGGTGACCTCGCCGGCCTCGCCCGTGGCGTACGCGGCCACCTCGGCCTTGGCGCTTTCGAGCTGGGCGAGCACCTCGTTCGCGTGGCCCAGCATGATCTTGCCGACGGCGGTGAGGTGGACGCCGCGGCCGTCGCGGGTGAACAGCCGGTGGCCCACTTCGTGCTCCAGCGCGACGAGTTGCTGGGACACCGCGGAGGGGGTGAGGTGCAGCGCGGCCGCCGCGGCGGTCACCGTGCCGTGGTCGGCCACCGCCCGCAGCGTGCGCAACCGCCGCGTGTCTATCACCCGTGCTCCTTGGCCTCACTCCGTGAGGCGCGCCCGATCGCTGGGATCCGTCGCAGCGAGAATACTCACCCGCCGGTCATGACCACGCACGACCAGGCCAGGACGGCCGGGCCAGGGCGGGATGGCCGGGGCTCTGCGGCGCTCAGGGCCCCGGCGGTCGGCTGTGATCGGCGGGCGGGGTGTCAGCCGCGGGCCTGGATGAACGCCTGGACCGCGCGGTCGACGTCCTCCGCGGAGTGGGCGGCGGAGAGCTGGACGCGGATCCTGGCCTGACCGTGCGGCACGACCGGGTACGAGAAGCCGATGACGTAGATGCCGAGGTCGAGCAGGCGTTCGGCCATCGCCGCGGCCTCGGAAGCGTCGCCGATCATCACAGGCACGATCGGGTGGTCGCCGGGCAGGATGTCGAACCCGGCCTCGGCCATCTCCCCCCGGAAGCGCGCCGTGTTGGAGCGGAGCTGCTCGCGGGCCTCGTTCGAGGTCTCCAGCAGGTCGAGGATGCGCAGCGACGCCGAGGCGATGACGGGGGCGAGCGAGTTGGAGAACAGGTACGGGCGCGAGCGCTGGCGCAGCAGCTCGCAGATCTCCTTGCGGGCCGAGACGTAGCCGCCGCTGGCGCCGCCGAGCGCCTTGCCCAGGGTGCCGGTGATGATGTCGATCCGGTCGGTGACGCCGTGCAGCTCCGGCGTGCCGCGGCCGGTCGGCCCGACGAAGCCGACGGCGTGGGAGTCGTCGACCATCACCATGGCGTCGTACCGCTCGGCCAGGTCACAGATCTCCCGCAACGGCGCGAGATATCCGTCCATGGAGAACACGCCGTCGGTCACGATCAGCCGCCGCCGCCCCTCCGACGCCTCCTTGAGCCGGGCCTCCAGCTCGGCCATGTCGCGGTTGGCGTAGCGGAAGCGCTGGGCCTTGGAGAGCCTGATGCCGTCGATGATGCTGGCGTGGTTGAGCGCGTCGGAGATCACCGCGTCCTGGGCGTCGAGCAGGGTCTCGAACACGCCGCCGTTCGCGTCGAAGCACGAGCTGTAGAGGACGGTGTCCTCCATGCCGAGGAAGTCCGACAGGCGAGCTTCGAGCTCCTTGTGCACCTCCTGGGTGCCGCAGATGAACCGTACGGACGCCATGCCGAACCCCCACCGGTCCAGCGCCTCCTTGGCCGCCTCGATCACGGTGGGGTTGTCGGCCAGGCCGAGGTAGTTGTTGGCGCAGAAGTTCAGGACCTCGCGCCCGGCGACGCTCACCGACGAGCTCTGCGGGGAGCCGATCACGCGCTCGGGCTTGAGCAGCCCGGCCTCGGTGATCTCGTCGAGCGTCGTACGCAGCTGCTCGCGCACGTTCGTGAACATTCAGGCGCTCCAATCGAGAATGACCTTGCCCGTCCGGCCACTGGCAGCAGTGTCGAAGGCGGCGTCGAAGTCTTGGTACGGGAACCGGTCGGTGATGACGGGGGTGAGGTCGAGGCCCTTCTCCAGCAGGACCGACATGTTGTACCAGGTCTCGAACATCTCCCGCCCGTACACCCCCTTGATCGTGATCATGGAGGTCACGACGGTCGCCCAGTCGACGGCGAACTCCTCGGCGGGTAGCCCGAGCATGGCGATCTTCCCGCCGTGGGTCATGTTCGCGATCATGTCGCGCATGGCCTGCGGGTTGCCGGACATCTCCAGCCCCACGTCGAAGCCCTCGCGCATGTGGAGCTGGCGCATGCCCTCGGTGATCGAGGTCCTGGAGACGTTGAGGGCGAGGGAGACGCCGAGCTTGCCGGCCAGGGCGAGCCGCTCGTCGCTGACGTCGGTGATCATCACGTTGCGCGCGCCGACGTGCGTGGCCACGGCCGCGGCCATCAGCCCGATGGGGCCCGCCCCGGTGATCAGCACGTCCTCGCCGACCAGGGGGAAGGACAGTGCGGTGTGTACGGCGTTCCCGAACGGGTCGAAGATGGCCGCCACGTCGGGATGGACGGGGGCCTGGTGCACCCAGACGTTGGAGGCGGGCAGCGTGACGTATTCGGCGAAGGCGCCGTCCCTGTTGACGCCGAGGCCCACCGTGTTGCGGCACAGGTGCCTGCGGCCCGCCATGCAGTTGCGGCACTTGCCGCACACGAGGTGGCCCTCGCCGCTGACGAGGTCGCCGACGGCGACGTCCTCGACGCCCGGCGCCACCTCGACCACGTGGCCGGAGAACTCGTGCCCGACGATCAACGGGAGCTTCAGGGTATGCCGCGCCCAGTCATCAAATTTCCGGATATGCAGGTCGGTGCCGCAGATGCCGGTCCGCAGGACCCGGATCTTCACCTCGCCGGGACCCACCTCGGGCTCGGGTACGTCCACAAGCCAGAGGCCGGCCTCGGCCTTCTCTTTGACCAGCGCTTTCATGGCTCCATTCCCCCCAGTCCGAACCTAACGCACTGTGCCCTCTCCCCTCCCGGGATGTCCATCGAGGCTTTCTTAAGTGCCCCCACAGCTCCGCTTCACGCCCCAGCAAAGGCGGGTCTGCGGACTCCGTATTGCTCAGAGCTGCATAGTTCAAGCTATTTATATGCACAAATGAGTACTAGCCTGGCGTCTGCTGCGGCTGATTCGGGAAGGGACATCAGTGGAAGACCTGCGTATCGGAGTCATCGGCCTCGGGCTGCGGACGAGCCTCTCCCTGCACGCGCACCGGCCGGGCAAGGGTGCGGTCGTGACCGCGCTGTGCGACTCCGACCCGGCGGTGCTCAAGAGCCAGGCGGGGCGGTTCGAGGCGGAGTTCCTGACCCGGGACTACCGCGAGCTGCTCGACCGGCCCGACCTCGACGCGATCATCGTCAACACCCCCGACGACACCCACGAGCGCATCGCCATCGACTGCCTCCAGGCCGGCAAGGCCGTCTACCTGGAGAAGCCGATGGCGATCACCGTCGAGGGCTGCGACAACGTCCTGCGCGCCGCCCGCGACACCGGCACCCGCCTGTACGTGGGCCACAACATGCGGCACATGGGCGTGGTCCGGCTCATGCGCGACATCATCCGCAAGGGCGACATCGGCGAGCCGAAGACCGTCTGGGTGCGCCACTTCGTCTCCTACGGCGGCGACTACTACTTCAAGGACTGGCACGCCGACCGCACCCGCACCACGGGCCTGCTGCTGCAGAAGGCGGCCCACGACCTGGACGTCATCCACTGGCTCGCCGGCGGCTACACGACCAGGGTGAACGCGTTCGGCGACCTCATGGTCTACGGCGACCTGCCGCGCCGCGAGCCCGGCACGCCGCGGCCCGACGGGTGGCTGGAGGAGTACGAGTGGCCCCCGACCTCCCGCACCGGCCTGCACCACGTCGTGGACGTCGAGGACGTCTCGGTGATGAACATGCGGCTCGACAACGGCGTCATCGCCGCCTACCAGCAGTGCCACTTCACGCCCGACTACGTGCGCAACTACACGGTCATCGGCACGGAGGGCCGCCTGGAGAACTTCGGCGACGAGCCCGGGGACACGGTCAAGGTCTGGAACCGAGGCCCCACGGCCTACCGGGACGACTGCGACATCGCGTACAAGGTGCCTCCGGCGGAGGGTTCGCACGGGGGAGCGGACGCGCAGATCGTGGCGGAGTTCTGCCGGTTTGTCCGGGACGGCGGCGCGACGGACACCTCGCCGGTGGCGGCCAGGATGAGCGTGGCGGCGGGCTACATGGCCACGATGTCGCTGCGCAACGGGGGAATGCCGTACGACGTGCCGCCGCTTGACGCGGAGCTGGTCGCGTACTTCGACAACGGCCAGAGCTGATCCCGCGGGAACCCGGCGCGTCGCGCGGACAGTAGACAGATGTGGATATGTCGATGCGTACCCGCATACGCGACGGGGACCAGGCGGCGTTCGGGGAGCTCTTCGACGACTGCGCGAAATCCGTCTACAACCACGCCTTCCGCCTGACCGCCAACTGGTCCACGGCCGAGGACGTGATGGCGCTGACGTTCCTCGAAGCCTGGCGGTTACGGGGCCTGATCGACCCCGAGGGCGGCTCGCTGCGCCCCTGGCTGCTCGGCATCGCCACCAACGTGGCCCGCAACGTGCGCCGGGCCGCCCGCAGGCACGACGACGCGCTGGCCAGGCTGCCCAGGGGCGAGCAGGTGCCCGACTTCGCCGACGAGGTCGTGGGCCGCATCGACGACGCCGGGCGGCTGGCGGCGGTGCGGCAGGCATACGGGCGGCTGCGCCGCCAGGAGCAGGACGTGTTCGCGCTGTGCGTCTGGGCCGGGCTCGACTACGCCCAGGTGGCCGAGGCGCTCGGCATCCCCGTCGGCACCGTGCGCTCCCGGCTGTCGCGGGCCAGGAAGAAACTCGCGGCCGCCGGGGAACCGCCGCCGCCGACCCGACAGGTAGTAGGTGAACCCGGCCCCGACAAGGAGGAGATCCGATGAACTGGCCGACCGAACGCGATCTTCCCGAGGGCCGTCACCGACTGCTCAAGGAGTTCGTGATGACCGAGATCGACCGCAGGCCCGCCCGCAGGCGATTCCCGCGCCCCGCCCTCCTGGCCCCCGTCGCGGGGCTGGCGGCCGCCGCCGCGGTGGCGGTCCCGCTGCTGCTCGGCGGGGCCCCGGCGTACGCCGTGACCAAGGGGCCCGACGGCTTCATCCGCATCACCATCAACGAGGCCAAGGACCCGAAGAGGCTCCAGGAGGACCTGCGGGCCATGGGGGCGAACGTGGTGGTGGACTACATCCCCCATGGCAAGAAGTGCAGCCCGCAGCCGCGCAGCAGCCACTTCCTCAGCAAGGAGGAGGCGCCGCTGTCGGTGTTCCCGGCCCCGAAGGGCTGGGAGCCGACCGAGGACATGGAGCCGGGTTTCGTCATCGACCCGAAGGTCATCGGACCCGGACAGACGGGGGTGCTGGAGTTCAGCGTCGCGGAGGTCGGGGGCGGCGTCGTGGCGGGCATCTGGGCCGCCGTCGGCGAGGGCCCCATCGCGGACTGCGAGCTGGTGGACACCACGGACGCCCCCCTCTCCCACTGACCCGTCCCCAGGTCAGCGGGCCTTGACCGAGGCGTCCTCCGGTGGCAGCTCCCGGGGGGAGGCACGGAGCCAGCGGGAGCCGTACGGGTCCATCGGGAGCCGTACGGAGCCCTTGGCCGAGACCTCCAGCGTGCCGTCCACCAGGAGGTCCGTGAGCTGGTGGCCCTCAAGTCCCTCCAGGGTCAGCTCCACGTCCCTGACCGTGTCACAGAGGTTGTACGCGACCACCACCGTGGCCCCGTCGGCGTCGCAGCGGTGCGCGAGGACCGCCCGGTCGCCGGTCTCCAGCACCGTGTAGTCGCCCCACGCCAGTTCGGGGCACTCCCGGTAGCGCTCGATGAGCAGCTGGAACCAGCGCAGCAGCGAGTCCACGTCCCGCTTCTGGTCGGCCACGTTGACGCGGTCGGGGGCGAAGGAGCCGTCCGGGATCTCGCGTACCGGCTCGGCCTGGGTGAAGCCGCCGTCCGCGGACCACTGCATCGGGACGCGGACCGCCATGCGGCCCTCCGCGTCGAGGTTCTCGCCCATGCCGATCTCCTCGCCGTAGAAGATCACCGGCGTGCCCGGCAGCGAGAACAGCAGGCTGTAGGCCATCTTCATGCGCCGCAGGTCCCCGCCGAGCATCGTCGGCAGCCGGCGGCGCAGGCCGCGGCCGAAGATCTGCATGTCCTCGCGCGGGCCGAACGCCTCGAAGACGTCCTGCCGCTCCTCGTCCGTGAGCTTGTCCAAGGTGAGCTCGTCGTGGTTGCGCAGGAACACGGCCCACTGGCAGTCCTTCGGCGGCTCGGGGCGCTCGCGCAGGGCGTCGGCGAGGGGCGTGGCGTCGTTGCGCGCCAGCGACAGCCAGGCGTTCTGCATGCCGATGAAGTCGAAGCACATGGTGAGCTGGTCGCCCAGACCCTCTCCGAAGAACCGGGTCAGGTCCTTGTACGGGACGTTGACCTCGCCCAGCAGGATCGACCCGCCCTTGCGCCGCGTCATGAACGCCCGCAGGTCCGCCAGGAACTCGTGGGGGTTCGCCAGCTTCGGATCGACGTTCTCGATGAGGAACGGCACCGCGTCGACCCTGAACCCGGACAGCCCGAGCTCCATCCAGAAGCCGAGGATGCGCGCGATCTCGTCCCTGACCTCGGGGTTGCCGACGTTCAGATCCGGCTGGTGCCGGTAGAAGCTGTGCAGGTAGTACTGTCCGGACCCCTCGTCGTACTGCCAGACGCTGTTCTCCTTGTCGGGGAAGACGATCTGCGAGGGGTCGTCGGGCTCCGGGGAGTCGGACCAGACGTACCAGTCGCGCATGGGGGAGTCCCGGCTCGACCGGGCCTCCACGAACCAGGGGTGCCGGTCGGAGGTGTGGTTGACGACGAGGTCCGCGATCACCCGCAGCCCCCTGTCGTTGGCGGTGCGCATGAACTCCACGAAGTCGCCCAGCGTGCCCAGCCGCGGGTCGATCCGGTAGAAGTCGGTGATGTCGTATCCGTCGTCCCGGTTGGGGGTGGGGAAGAACGGCATGAGCCAGAGACACGTCACGCCGAGCCCCGCGAGATAGTCGACCTGCTGGGTCAGTCCGCGGAAGTCGCCCACGCCGTCGTCGTTCCCGTCCTTGAACGTCTCCACGTCGAGGCAGTAGACGACGGCGTTCTTCCACCAGACGTCGGAGGTGTACGTCAGTCGCATGGGTGGCCGCTACCCGCCACGCGCGCGCTCAGACCGCCGTGTCCGCAGGAGGTTCAGGTACGGATGCTCGCCTGGACGGCCTGCCTGGCCCGCAGCGCGATCTCCAGCTCGAAGCGGATGTCCGGATCGGCGAGCTGGTCGCCGAACAGTTCCTCCAGCTGCCGCAGCCGGTAGCGCACGGTCTGCGGGTGCACGTGCAGCGTGGCGGCCACCTCGCCCGCGCCCCGGCCGTGCCGCAGCCAGGCCAGCAGCGTCTCCGCGAGCCGGTCCTGCTGGGCGGGTCGCAGGTCGGCCAGGGGCGCCAGCCGCGCTTCCGCCAGCGTGCCGACCAGCTCCTCGTCCTTGAACACCACCAGCGTCGCCATGTGGTCCGCGCACCGCAGCGGCCCCCGGGGCAGGATGCCGCGCCGCGACAGCTCCAGGGCCTCCCCGGCCCAGCGCAACGAGGTCGCGGCGGCCGAGAGAGGCACGGCGGGGCCGATCGCGGCCTGGCGTCCGCGCAACGCCTGGTCGAGCAGCTGGGCCTGGCCGGGACCTGTGGGGTCGGGCGCGAGCAGGCAGGGCACGGGCCTGTCCAGCCCGGTGAGCACGTCGGGCGGCAGCGCGGGGGCGCGGTAGGCGCCGTGCCGGTCGTCGAACGCCACGCAGGCGACCGTCCTGGGCTGCCGCCACCCGGCGGCCTTGGCCAGCTCGGCGATGGCCTCCGCGCTGGCGGGCGGGCGGCTGAGCAGCAGGTCGAGCAGGCGGCCGCGGCGGCGTTCGGTCTCGCCCGCGGCGTGCGCCCTGGCCTCCTCGAAGCCCTCGGCCGCCGCGTCGGCGAGCTGGTCGAGGTAGACGAAGATGGCCTCGCCCAGGTCGTACAGGGTCTGCGGGGACAGCCGCAGCGGCTCGGCGAGCTCGGTCAGCCGCCGCCAGCAGACCCGGGCGCCGAGCCGCATCGCGGTCTGCAGCGGCTCGAGGTTGCGGCCCTCGGCCGCCTCGCCCCTACCGATCATGCGGAACGGCTCGGGGTCCCAGGGGGCGCCCGGGTTCTCGACGCGGTCGAGGAAGCCCTCGATGGCCTGCTCGGCCGCCATCCTGACGACCTTGATGTAGAGCTCGTCCGATGGCCTGGCGTACTCGGGGATCCGGGTCTGGATCTCCTCGATCACCTCTGCCGAGACCCTGCCGATGCCCGCCCTGAGCGCCTGCACGGGGATTTCACTCGTGATGACCATCGTCCCTCCCGTCGCCATTGTGACCCAGGCAACAGGAGAATGTGTAGCAAGAGCTTGTTTTTGTCACTTCTGGAGGAAAGCGGCGAACTCCTCCAGGTCGATCAGGCCGTCGCCGTCCTTGTCGAGCTTCAGCACGCCTTCCTGGGCGGCCTCCAGGGTCACCGGCTGGCCGAGCACCTCCATCAGCTTCACGAGCTCGACGGCGGAGATGCGGCCGTCCTTGTCGGCGTCGATGAGGTCGAAGGTGATGGCGTAATCGCTCATGGGGGTCACCCTTCCACGTGAATGGATGTCGCGTCAGACCTTAGTGGCGACCCGTCGTAGCGCGTCGACGAATGCCATGACTTGTGGACTCACATCCCCTTCTCGCCAGGCGATGGCGAGTTGCCCGGGAGCCAGCCCGGTCACCGGGCGGTAGGCCATCCCGGGCCGGTTGTAGAGGGCGGCGTTCCCCTCGGCGACCAGCACCACCCCGAGCCCGCTGGTCACGGCCTCGAACACCTCCTCCGGCGTGTTCGCGGTGAACCCGACGACCGGCTCGTCGTCGCGGGCGTCCCGCGCGAGCCAGAAGTCCCGCAGCGGCCCGGCCTCCGGCGGCAGGGCGATGAACGGCTCGTCGCGCAGCGCCTCGAACGGGATCTCCGCCAGCTCCGCGAGCGGATGGCCGTCCGGCATGGCCACCCCTCTGCCCTCGGTGGCCAGCACGTACGTCCGCAGCCCCGGCGGCACCGGCAGCCAGATGAACGCCACGTCGGAGGACCCGTCGGCCAGCCCGCCGCTGGGGTCGTCCCAGCCCACCAGCCTGAGCGACACCTCCCATCCCGGCATCGCCGTACGGAACCCCCGCAGCGCCTCCTGCTGCAGCCCCCTGCCCACGGCCGTCTGCATCCCGATCACCAGCGTCCCGGCGGGCGCCGCGGCCCGCGCGGACTCGACCCCGCTCGTCCACCGTTCGAGCAGGTCGCGGACGATCGGCAGGAGCGCCTCGCCCTGCCTGGTGAGCACCACGCCGCTGTGCACCCGCTCGAACAACCGGAACCCGAGCTGCCGCTCCAGCACCCTGAGCTGCTTGGACAGCGCCGGTTGGGACACGAAGAGCCGCTCCGAGGCCCGCGTCACGTTCAGCTCCTCGGCCACGGCCATGAAGTAGCGCAGCTCACGCAGGTGCACGTCCATAACCAATGGTTATACCAAGGGGTCTTGGACGCGGCAGAGGCGCGCGCAGCAGGATCGAGGCCATGAAGACACGTACTCTTGGCAGCTTGCGGGTTCCCGCCATCGGCTTCGGCGCCATGGTCCTGTCGCCGGGCGTCTACGGGGACGTCGACGACGCCCGCGCCGAGGTGGCGCTCAAGGCCGCGCTCGACGGGGGCGCGACCCACGTGGACACCAGCGACGCGTACGGCGTGGACGGCCACAACGAGCGCCTCGTGGGCCGGGCGATCAAGGGCCGCAGGGACGAGGTGGTGGTCGCGACCAAGTTCGGGCTCGCGATCCCCGAGGGTGAGCCGGGCAGGTCGCACCCGGTCGGTTACGCGTTCAACGAGCTACGGGTGAACGCCGACCCCCGCCTGATCCGGCGCTACGCGGAGCGCAGCCTGCGCAACCTCGACACGGACGTGATCGACCTCTACTACTCGCACTATCCCGACCCCGGCGTCCCGATCGAGGACATGACCGGCGCGCTGGCCGAGCTGGTGCGGGACGGGCTGGTCAAGCACATCGGCCTGTCCAACGTGACGGCCGCCCAGCTCAGGGCCGCGCACGCGGTCCACCCCGTGACGGCCGTGCAGAACGAGTGGTCGATGTGGCGCCCCGTGGATCCCGGCCTGCCGGCCGCCGCGCGGGAGCTCGGCGTGGGGATCGTGGCGTGGAGCCCGCTCGGCACCGGCTTCCTGACGGGCACGGTGGAGGCGCTCGCCGAGGGCGACTTCCGGCACAACGCGCCCCGCTTCTCGGCGGAGAACCTGGCGGGCAACAACGACCGCTACGCCCCGATCAGGGCCCTGGCGGCGCAGCTCGGCATCACGCCCGCCCAGCTCGCCCTGGCCTGGCTGCTGCACCAGGACGAGCACGTGGTGACCATCCCCGGCAGCCGCACTCCCGCCCACATCGAGGAGAACCTGGCGGCGGCCGACCTCACCCTCCACGCCGACACGCTGGCCAGGGTCGACGAGGCCCTCGCCAAGTTCGAGGTGACGGGCGGAACGCTCCTGTGAACGCGACCGGCCAGGGCGCGCATCGCGCTCCTGGCCGGTCTCGTACGTCTTCGGTATGTCTCAGGCGGCGTGCAGGTAGACCTGGCCGAAGACCTCCGACAGGTTCTTCAGGTCGGTGGCCACGTCGACCTCGGGGTTGGCCGGGTCGTAGATGGTCGCCAGGCGGGGGCGGACCGCGTCGAGCTTCTTGAGCTGGTCCCAGGTGATGTTGGCGGCCCACTTCTCGCCGTACACCCGGCTGACCTGGCCCTGGTCGTTCTGCCAGCGGGTCCACAGGGTGACCGTCTCGGCGGCGTCGTCCTGGAGCGGGGAGGCGATGCGCTCGGTGATCGCCTTGGTGGCCTGCTCCTCGTTGAGGTTGGAGGTGCCGGCGGCGGCGAAGGAGGCGTCCTCGCTGGCGATCTGCGCGTAGGCGTCCCAGGCGCGGGCGCGGACCTGGATCCACTGGTTGCGCTGGGCCTCGGTGGCGTCGATCTTCCAGGTGGCGTACTCGGTGCCCAGGTGGCCGTCGTCCAGGGAGAGCTGGTCGATCAGGCCCTTGGAGAGCCAGGCGCCGATGCGGTCGGGGTCGAGCAGCGGGTACTTCTTGGTCATCTCGGTCTTGCAGGCGTCGTTCGCGCCGCAGCCGAACAGCGGCACCACCGTGTGCACCGACAGCTTCTTGCCCGGCACCGCGGTACGCAGCGCGACCGTGGCCTCATTCACGAACTTGTCCAGCTCGTCCGCCGTCGCGAACGTCTTGTTGTAGCCGAGCTGCGAGGTGAACCGGATGCCGATCACCCCGGGCTGCGTGGCGACCAGCGCGGCGATCTTCTTGACGCCCTCGGCCAGCTTGCCGGCCTTGTAGTCGTCGGCCAGCTCGGTCTCGATCCACAGGCGCATGGTCGTCTGGACGGCGGCCTGCGCGGCCTTGCCGGCCGGGGTCTCCTGCGCGGACTCCTTCTCGGCGGCGCTGATGCCGGTGGGGTCGACGTAGCCGCACTGGTCGCCGTTCTGGCACTCAGGCGTGCCGCCGTCCTCGGCGCCGGGGACGTCCGGGGAGTCGACGTCGTGCATCTCGCCGTCGCCCTCGGAGTCGGTCGGGCAGGAGTTGCCCTCCTCGGTGCAGTCCACCAGGATCGAGTTGGAGGGACCGGCTTCCTGCATGTGCTCGCCGTCGTTGTCCAGCCAGAACTTCGCGATGTCCGCGGCCTCCTCGGGGGTGGCCAGCCATCGGCAGACGACGTACGCCGGGGTGTCGGCCGACATCAGGTCGTTGCAGCCTCGGGGGTCGTCCTCCGACCACGCCGGGACGCCGACACCCAGGAGCGAGAGGGCTAATCCGATGACGAAGATCTGCCGCAGCCGCTTTCGCATGGCACCTTTACTTCCAGGGGATGATCGTGGGCATATCGCACACTATCCGGACGATCAATAACGTTCAATGAGATCTATGGCTTCTTCACGCACTATTCGACGCGAAGTAGCCGCGCTTGTTACGAGAACTCAGTCGTCCACCTCGACCCACGTCCAGCCCGCGCCGCCGGGGTCGGCGCGTACCGCCCGGGTGCGCCCCGCCGCCACCTTCACCCATCCCGGCTGCGGAGGCTCGGCGGGCACCGGCACCGGATCGGTGTCCGCGCCGAAGACGGCCGGCCGTCCCTTGACGGTGATCGCGGGCCGCCCGCCCGTCAACGGGCGCCGATCGCCCTGGGGAGCGGGCGGGAGTGAGGGCCGCTCGCGGGGCGGCTCGACTTCGTGAACGCTCGGGGACGCGGCGGGGGATCGGGCGCGCAGCGGCCACCAGTTCGCCGGGCCCAGCAGCCGCAGGGCGGCGGGCACCAGCAGCAGCCGCACCAGCACGGCGTCCACCGCCACCGCCACGCACAGACCCACCCCGAGCAGCCTCACCACCGCGATCCCGGCCGTCGCGAACGCCCCGCCGGCCGCCACCATCAGCAGCGCCGCACCGATGATCACCTCCCGCGGCTCCGCCACCGCGGAGTCCCCCGTACGCGCCTCCGTGACCAGGAACACCTGGTGGACGACCGACAGCCCGAACGCCACGACCCCGATCAGCAGCGCGACGGAGACGTCCAGGGGGCCGGCGAAACCCAGGAAGCCGCTCCGGAACACCCACCCGATCACCCCGAACGACGCAGCGGCGGACAGCAGGCTCGCGATCACCGCCGGAACGGGCAGCACCAGCGACCCGAAGGCGAGCGACAGCACCGCCGCCATCGCCGAGCACACCACCACCGCCAGCCACGGCAGCATGCCGGAGAGCCCGGCCAGGAGGTCCAGCCGCGCCGCGACGGGCCCGCCGACCACGACCTGCCGGACGTCCGGCCCCTGGGCCGCGGATCTGATCGCGGCGACCAGGTCCCCGGCCTGCGCCGACAGGGGATCGAGGTCGTGGCGGACGGCCAGCCGCACGGCGCGGTTCGGCCGCGAGAGGCCCGCCGTCTCGACCCCGGTGACGTGCGGCAGCCGTTCCAGCCGCTCCGTGATGGGGCGGACGTCGAGCGCGGTGACGGCGGTGCCGTCCAGCGGCTCCACCACGACGTGCACGTCGATCGGCGACAGGGCGTTCCTGGCGAAGTCGCGGTCGATCGTCTCGGTCACCCGGCGGCCCTCGGAGGCGGCGGGCAGGGCCCGGTGGTCCGCGTTCCCGAACTCGACGCGCAGCAGCGGTCCCGCCAGCGCGACCAGCACGATCGTCACCGCCACCAGGTACACGGCCGGCCGGCGCGCCACGCCGTCCCACAGCCCGCCGTCCCGCCGTACGGACATGGGCCTGACGCGCAGCGCGTCCACGCGCCGCCCGAGCACCCCCAGCAGGGCGGGCGCCACGAGCACCGCGACCACCGAGGCGACCAGCGCCACGGCCGCCGCCGCCAGCCCGAGCGAGCCCAGGAACGGCTGCGGGAACAGCGTCAGCCCCAGCAGGGACGCGGCCACGCTCACCCCGGCCACGCCCACGGTCCGCCCGGCCGTGGCCACCGTGCCCGCCACGGCCTGCTCGTTCGACGCCCCGCCCCCGATCTCCTCCCTGAACGCTCTGAGCAGGAGCAGCGAGTACGCCGCCGCCAGCCCGAGCCCGAGGAGCACGACGGCATAGAAGGAGTAGACGGACACCCCGGGCAGCAGCGCCAGCGCCCCGAGCACCGCGAGCAGCCCCACGACCAGCGGCAACAGGGCCGCCACCAGGCTCCCGAACACCACCACGAGCAGCACCAGCAGCACCGGCGCCGCGACCGCCGCCGCGCGGGCCAGGTCGGCGGCGGCCTCGCCGTCGAGCTCGGCCTGCACCGGCACCGGCCCGCCGACCGCGACGCGCAGGTTCTTGACGGCCCTGAGCCGCGCCGCGACCGCCGCGTAGCTCGCCCGCTTGGCGCCCTTCAGCGTGACGATCGCGTACGTCGAATGCCCGTCCCCGGACACCATCGCCTTCGACCCGGTCGTCCAGTATGTGACCATCCCGCGCACGTACTCGGCCGGCAGCCCGCGCAGCGAGTCGTGCACCGCCTTCTTGTAGCGCGGGTCGCGCACCTTGACCGCCGGGTGCCGGTAGAGGACGACCACGTCGGGGCTCTGGCCGGCGTACCACTCCGCGCTCCAGCGCGCGGCGGTCGCCGAGTCGGCGCGCGGGTCCTCGAAGCCGCCGCCCACCGCCTGCCCGGACAGCGCCAGCGGCGCGACGAGCAGGGCCGCCACCAGGCTGAGCGCCAGCAGCGTCCATCTACCGCGATAGACCAGCCGCCCCAATGGAGTCCCCTCGCCGACAGCAGGGTCCTAGCAAATTACGGGAGATCGAGGCTGGATTCTTGCCAAACGCGCACATATTCCGCTTCCGGTCTTGTCAGCGGGACCCAATATTCAGGCGACATCGGCGAGAGAACTCGGCAGAATGGCGGGGTTTGACTGTTTTCAGGGGGGCGTGCCGGTGCACAGTTATCTCAGCGATCTCGGGTTGCTCCGGGATCGCCGTTTCGCGCTGCTGCTGTCGGCGCGGACCCTGTCGGTCCTGGGCAGCGCGTTCGCCCCGGTGGCCCTGGCGTTCGGCGTGCTCGGCCTGCCCGGCGCCACCGCCGCGACCCTGTCCGTCGTGCTCACCGCCGAGTCGGTGCCCATGATCGTGTTCATCCTGTTCGGCGGGGTGCTCGCGGACCGGCTGCCGCGCAAGTGGGTGATGATGGCCGGTGAGTCCCTGATGGCGATGGGGTTCTTCGCGCTGGGCGCGATGCTGCTCGCCGGCTGGACCCCGCTGCCCGCGCTGTCCGCGGCGGCGGCGGTGACCGGGGTGGGTATTGCGATCATGTTCCCGGCGCTGACCGGGATCATCCCCGAGGTCGTGCCGCCCGACCGGCTGCAGGCCGGCAACGCCCTGCTCGGCCTGGGCCAGAACGCCTCGCGGGTGGCGGGCGCGGTGCTGGGCGGCGGCACGGTGGTGCTGTTCGGCGGGGGCTGGGCGCTGGTGGTGAGCGGCGCGATGTTCGCGGTGGCGGGCGCGCTGCTGGCGCTGCTGCGGATGGAGCCGGTCGCGAACCGGCGGGAGCGGCACTCGGTGCTGGCCGACCTGCGGGACGGCTGGCGGGAGTTCAGCTCGCGGCAGTGGATCTGGGTGGTGGTCGCGCAGTTCTCACTGATGGTCATGGCCATCCAGGCCGGTCACGGGGTGCTCGGCCCGCTGATCGCGAAGGAGACGCTGGGCGGGCCCGCGGCCTGGTCGGCGTTCCTGGCGGGCGAGGCGGTCGGGACGATCGTCGGCGTGCTGGTCGCGATGCGGCTGCGGCCGCGCCGGCCGATCCTGGTGGCCGTGCTGCTCTGCCTGCCGCCCGCGCTGCCGTACGTGCTGCTCGGGCTGGACGCGCCGCTCTGGGCGATCGTGGCCGGGGCGTTCGTGCTGGGCGTGTGCTTCGACGTGTTCGGCGTCCTGTGGCAGACCACGATGCAGCGCGAGGTCCCGTCCGAGTCGCTGTCGCGGGTGAGCTCGTACGACATGCTCGGGTCGATGATGTTCGGGCCGATCGGGCTGCTGGTGGCGGGGCAGGCGGCCGACCTGTTCGGCACGGAGGAGACGCTGCTCGCCTGTGCCGTCATCATCGTGCTGTCCACCCTCGCCGCCCTGCTGGCTCCCGGGGTGCGCAACCTGCGCGCCCCGGAGCGGGAGCCGATCTCAAGCTGACCTGAAGTAGGCGTTGGCCCTGGGCTGGAACATCAGCGTCACCGCCCCCAGCACGGCGACCACGTGCAGGATCCGGCTGCCCGCGAAGATCAGCCCCATCGCGTCCGTCCCGGCGACGGCCTCGGCGATCGAGCCGCCGGCCAGCAGCCACTGGACGGGGCCGATCACGAGAGAGAGCGTGCCGAAGACGCCGAGTGTCACGCCGAGGGTCCAGCGCGCCCAGTTCGCCCCGGCCTTGAGCCGCAGCGCCAGGAAGGCGGCCCCCGCGAACACCGCCAGCCGGATCCCGACCTGCGGCAGCAGTTCGGCGACCGTGGAGGCGCCCGTGTACAGCTGCTCGGAGACCACCAGCACGGTCTCCAGCGCCCCGAAGGCGACGGCGACCAGCCAGAGCATGGCGGCGGTGTGGACGACGGGCGGCGGGTCGGTTCTGCGGGGGTTGTCGAGGACGGTGGTCATGGCGTGGCCTCCAAAGGTGAATGACTACGCCTGAAGTGTCCGCTTTCGGGCGGGGTGGGGGCATGCCCGCTGGCCGCCGAGTTCCGGTGAGGCGAGCCCTACCACGCGTGCGCCGGAGGGCAGGCTCAGGCGATGATGAGCCGTACCACGACGCCCGCGCAGTTTCCCGCCACGCAGATCCGCACCGGCACCTCGGAGATGCCCGCGGCCGCGGGCACGCCGCTCACGTGGCCGTCGGGCCCGATGATCACGTCGCGGGGCAGCGTGGCGCGGTCGGTCACGGTGAACGTCGGCAGCACGCCGGACGGGCCGCCGTTGATGCCGATCTCCCCGTTCAGCGGGGTGCCGGCCCGGCCGGGGAAGGTCAGCTCGCGCGGCTCCCACGGCACGTTGCCGAGCACGACGAAGGTGAGCCGCTGGTCCTGGCACGACTGTCCCTCGCACATCCGGACGGCGGCGAGGTACGTGCCGGAGCGCTGCGGCTTGCCGTACAGCCGGCCGCTCTGGTCGACCCTGATCCCGACCGCGAGGTAGCCGGGGCGGAACGTGACGCCCTTCGCGGCGGGCAGGAGCTGCTGGTGCACCTCGATGCCCTCGGTGACGTAGAAGGTGTCCTCGACCAGGCTCCCGTGCACGGGGTCGAGGGGGAGCTGCCGGGACATCGGCGTCATGGTGAGCGTGGGCACGGCGGCGGACAACGCGCACACGGCGAAGCCCGCGAGCAGGAACACCCACCACTGCCGCATAGCCACCCCCGACCTCTTCCCCCGGGTAAGTACCCTCACCAGCGCGAACAGTCACTGGATAATCGATCGCATGGCCGCTGAATCCGCTCAGACCCTGGAACGCGGGCTTCGCCTGCTGAGACTGCTCGCCGACGGGAGGGGCGGCCGGACGCCGACCGAGCTGAGCGCCGAGCTGTCGCTGAGCCGTCCCGTGGTGTACCGGCTGTTGACGACGCTGATGAACGAGGGGTTCGTGCGGCGGGACGCCGAGGGGCGGGTGCACCTCGGGTTCGGGGTGCTGGTGCTGGCGCAGGCCGTGCAGCCGCTGCTGCGGGCCGCGGCGGTGCCGACGCTGCGGCGGCTGGCCGAGGCCGTGGGCGCGACCGCGCACCTGACCGTGGCCGAGGGCGACGACGGGCTGGCCGTGGCGGTGGTGGAGCCGTCCTGGACCGACATGCACGTGGCCTACCGCGAGGGCTCGCGCCATCCGCTGACGAAAGGCGCGGCGGGGCAGGCGATCCTGGCGCTGCGCGAGGGGCGGGACGACTACTTCGCGACGGAGGGGCAGTTGCAGGAAGGTGCGCGGGGCGTCGCCGCGCCTGTCACCGGGCTGCCCTGGTTGGAGGCGTCGGTGGGGGTGGTGACGTTCGGGCCGCTCGAGGAGTCCACGGGCCCTCGGGTGGTCGTCGCCGCCGCCGAGCTGGCCGCCGCGCTGGGTTGACATCTCCAGGCCGATGGCGGACGGTTGTTACATATAAAGGACATATCCGTCCGATAAACGGACATCATGGAGGCAGCGGATGCCGTACTACCGCGTCGTTGGGGAGGTGCCGCGCAAGCGGCACGTGCAGTTCAGACGGCCGGACGGTGGTCTCTACGCCGAGGAGCTGATGGGTGAGGAAGGCTTCTCGTCCGACTCCTCGCTGCTCTACCACCGCTACCTGCCGACCGCGATCGTCAAGGCGGAGGCGGTCACGCCGACGGTGGAGACCCGGCTGGAGCCCAACCTGCCGCTCTCGCCACGCCACTTCCGCACGCAGGAGCTGTCCAGCGCGGGCGACCTGGTCACGGGACGCATGCTGCTGGCGGGCAACGGCGACGTCCGATTGTCGTACGCCGTCAGCGACCGGCCGAGCGAGCTCTACCGCGACTCGATGGGCGACGAGTGCGTCTACGTGCAGGGCGGCCGGGTCCGCTTCGAGTCCACGTACGGCGTGATCGAGGCCGGCGAGGGCGACTACATCGTCATCCCGACCGGAACGATCCACCGCTGGGTGCCGGACGGCCTGGTCAGCGTGCTGGCCATCGAGGCGGCCGGGCACATCAGGCCGCCCAAGCGCTACCTGTCGCAGTACGGGCAGTTCCTGGAGCACGCCCCCTACTGCGAGCGCGACCTGCGCAGCCCCGCCGAGCCGTTCACGGTCGAGGGGGAGGAGGTGCCGGTGCTGGTGCGCACGCGGGGCGGGCTGAGCCGGCTGGTCTACCGCAACCACCCGTTCGACGTGGTGGGCTGGGACGGCTACCTCTACCCGTACGCGTTCAACATCGATGACTTCGAGCCGATCGTGAAGAAGACGCACGCGCCGCCGCCCGTCCACCAGACGTTCGAGGGGCCGGGGTTCGTGGTGTGCTCCTTCTGCCCGAGGCCGCTCGACTTCCACCCGGAGTCCGTGCCGATCCCGTACAACCACCACAATGTGGACTCCGACGAGTTCATGTTCTACGTGGGCGGCGACTACTCCGCGCGCAAGGGCTCGGGCATCGACATCGGCTCGATCTCGCTGCATCCCGCCGGGTTCACGCACGGGCCGCAGCCCGGTGCGGTCGAGGCGGTGATCGACGCGGTCTCCCGCGGCATCACGACGACGAGCGAGAAGGCCGTCATGGTGGACACGTTCCGCCCGCTCGACCTCGGGCAGGGCGCGCTGTCCTGCGAGGACACCGGCTACGCGTGGACCTGGTCACGATGAGCGTCTACACCGAACTCGTGGACGACGCGGGCCTGTTCCCGCCGACGTCCCTGCACATGGACGAGGCGCTGGCCCGCAACCGGCGCGACCAGGAGCACGGCAGCTCCGTGCTCACGCACCGCTTCCTGTGCCCGGCCAGCCGGCTGCACCGGCTGCGCGACATGGAGTACCGGCCGCGGCGGATCGGGCTGATCCTCGACCAGGAGGAGGTGCCCCCCTTCGACGACCTGCCCGTGGACTTCGTCGAGACCGCGCTGCCGCCGGGCCTGACGATCGAGGCGCTGGCCGGCCGGCTCCGGTTGCCGGCGGGCGTGCGGCTCTTCGTGGAGGTGGCGGCGGGGAAGGTGAGCGTCGAGGTGCCCGACGGGGTCGGGCTGAAGGTGCGCTGCGGCGGGCTGACGGCCGACACGTTCCCGACGGCGGAGCATCTCGCGGCGTTCATCGGGTTCTGCGTCGAGCACGACATCCCGTTCAAGGCCACGGCCGGGCTGCACCACGCCGTACGCCACTTCGACCCCGCGCTGGGCGTCGACCGGCACGGCTTCCTGAACCTGGTGCTCGCGGTCTGCGAGGCCGTGGACGGGCGCGACCCGGTGCCCGTGCTGCGGGCCACCGACGTCGGGCATCTCGTACGGCTCGCGCAGTCCGTACCGAGTGAAACCGCGAAACGGGCGCGGCGGCTGCTGGTGAGCTACGGCTCGTGCAGCACCAGCATCCCCGTCGAGGACCTGCGCACCCTGGGACTGATCGCGTGACGGAGGGAAATTTCGTGAGCTGGGGAGTGGACAACCTGCCCTACGGCGTGTTCTCGCGTCCGGGCCAGGCGCCCCGCGTGGGCGTCCGGTACGGCGACAAGGTGCTCGACCTGGCGCCCGCCCTGCACGACGAGGTCTTCGACGCGCCCTCGCTCAACCCGTTCATGGCCCGCGGGCGGACGGCCTGGCACGACACCAGGACGCTGATCCGCAACAAGCTCACCGGCGACCTCGCCGTGACCGAGCGGCACCTGGTCCCGCTGGAGCAGGTGCGGCTGCACATGCCGTTCGAGGTGGCCGACTACGTCGACTTCTACTGCTCGATCGACCACGCGAGCAACATCGGCCAGATCTTCCGGCCCGGCACCGAGCCGCTGCAGCCCAACTGGCGGCACCTGCCCGTCGGCTACCACGGCAGGGCCGGGACGGTCGTGGTGTCGGGCACGCCGGTCAGGCGCCCGCACGGGCAGCTCGGGCGCGGGGCGTTCGGGCCGTGCGCGAAGCTGGACATCGAGGCGGAGCTGGGGTTCGTGGTGGGTGTGCCCACCGAGCTCGGCTCGCCCGCCGGGGCCTTCGAGGACCACGTGTTCGGGGTGACGCTGGTCAACGACTGGAGCGCGCGTGACATCCAGTCGTGGGAGTACGTGCCGCTCGGGCCGTTCCTGGCCAAGTCGTTCGCCACGTCGATCTCGCCGTGGATCACGCCGCTGGAGGCGCTGCCCCGCGTCCCCGGCCGTGCCCAGGACCCGGAGCCGGCCGACTACCTGCGCAGGCGGGCGGACTGGGGGCTGGACATCTCCCTTGAGGTCCTGCTCAACGGGGAGGTCGTGTCGCGGCCCCCGTACGCGAGCATGTACTGGACGCCCGACCAGATGCTCGCGCACATGACGGTGAACGGGGCCTCCCTGCGGACCGGAGACCTGTTCGCCAGCGGCACAATCTCGGGGCCCTCGCGCGGCGAGCGCGGCTCGTTCATCGAGCTGACCTGGAACGGGACCGACCCGCTCAAGCTCGCGAACGGCGAGACGCGCTCGTTCCTGGAGGATGGGGACACGGTGACGATCCGGGCCACCGCCGGCGCCGTGACATTGGGGGAGGTTTCCGGAATTATCGGATAGGTGACTCAACGTGCTTGACCGATGACTCGCCGCTACCCTGATGTCACCCCCCTTCCCTCGGACAGCAGGAGTGACATGCGGCGGGCCGTGCTGACTTGTGTCGCCTTCCTCCTCCTGGTCTGCGGCTGCTCCTCGGCGCCGGCCAGGGCCCCGTCCGCGCCCCCGGTCGTGCGGGTCTCGCCCGCGTTCGACTCCACGCGGGCCCGCACCGACCGCGGCCTGGTGGTCAGGGCCCGCGGCGGCACGCTCAGCCGGGTGCTGGTCTCGGAGGGCGGGGAGCAGGTGCCCGGCCGGCTCGACGGCTCCCACACGATGTGGCGCTCCGCCTGGACGCTCAAGCCCGCGGCCGAATACTCGGTGACGGTCACGGCGACCGGCGCCGGCGGTCCGGCCACGGTCGCCGTCGGCCGCTTCCACACCCGGGCCGCGGTCAGGTCGTTCCAGGTGGCCGCGACGGCGCCGCTGCCGGGCGAGACGGTCGGCGCCGGCATGCCGGTCGTCATCGACTTCGACACTCCGGTGGAGGACAAGGCGGCCGTCGAGCGGGCGCTGGAGGTCCAGGCGGAGACGCCGGTCGAGGGTGCGTGGCGGTGGATCAGCGACACCCAGGTGGTCTACCGCACCCGCCGGTTCTGGCCGCCTCACCAGCAGGTCACGGTCACCGCGCATCTGGCCGGCGTACGCGCGGGCAGCGGCCTCTACGGCACCACCGACTCCACCTTCGCCTTCACCGTCGGGCGCAGGCAGACCAGCACGATCGACACCCGGACCCACCAGATGGTCGTACGCCGCGACGGTGCGATCGCGCAGCGGATGGCCATCAGCGCGGGCATGGCCACCACCCCCGAATACACCACGACCAGCGGCATCCATCTGACCATGGACAAGGGCAACCCGGTCCGCATGGTCTCCCCGGGGCGCGTCAAGGGCGACCCCGGCTTCTACGACATGCTGATCGACCACGCCGTGCGCATCTCCAACAGCGGCGAATACGTGCACGCGAAGGACAACGTGTGGGCGCAGGGCCGGGCCAACGTCAGCCACGGCTGCATCAACGCCCGGCCCGACCAGGCGGCCTGGTTCTACGACACCTCCCTGCGCGGCGACCCGGTCACGATCGTCGGCACCGACCGGGAGCTCGGCTGGGACAACGGATGGGGTTTCTGGCAGCTCCCGTGGGAGAAGTGGCGCGAGGGAAGCGCCCTGGTCGAAGCCGGTCCCGCAGGTGCACGGGTGCCACCGGGATGATTCCGGGATTACGGTAGAGAGGGGGGAACCTGTCGCGAACTCAGGCCCGTTGTCCCATCAGGAGGGCCGGACATGGATGAATGGATCATCTGGGTAATCCTCGCGGTAGTCCTCGGCGTGGCCGAAATATTCACCCTCACGGCCTCGCTCGGGCTGCTGGGTGCGGCGGCTCTGCTCACCGCCGTCACCGCCGCCATCGGGCTGCCCGTCCCCCTGCAGTTGCTCTGCTTCGCCCTGTCGTCCGCCGCCGGTCTGATGGTGCTCAGACCGATCGCGATGCGCCACATCAAGCAGCCTCCGCTGCAGCGGTTCGGCGTGGAAGCACTCGTCGGCAAGCCCGCCTACGTGGTCTCGGAGGTGACGGGCCGCGACGGTCGTGTGCGCATCGGGGGCGAGGAGTGGTCGGCGCGCGCCTACGACGAGACGCTGGTGATCCCCACGGGGGCGACCGTCGACATCATCGAGATCGAAGGGGCGACAGCCCTCGTATATCCCCGGGAGTGACTCATGGATCCGCTGTTGCTGGTCGGACTGCTCGTCATACTCTTCGCGGTGTTCACCGTGCTCAAGGCGGTGCGGATCGTCCCGCAGGCGCGGGCCCGCAACGTCGAGCGCCTCGGCCGCTACCACCGCACGCTCAAGCCGGGTCTCAACTTCGTCATCCCTTACGTCGACCGCGTCTACCCCATGATCGACCTGCGCGAACAGGTCGTCTCCTTCCGGCCGCAGCCCGTCATCACCGAGGACAACCTGGTCGTCGAGATCGACACCGTCCTCTACTTCCAGGTCACCGACCCGCGGGCGGCGGCGTACGAGATCGCCAACTACATCCAGGCCGTCGAGCAGCTCACCGTCACCACGCTGCGTAACGTCGTCGGCTCCATGGACTTGGAGAAGACCCTCACCTCGCGCGACACCATCAACAGCCAGCTCCGCGGCGTGCTCGACGAGGCCACCGGCAAGTGGGGCATCCGCGTCAACCGCGTCGAGATCAAGGCCATCGACCCGCCCAAGACCATCAAGGACGCGATGGAGAAGCAGATGCGGGCCGAACGTGACAAGCGCGCCGCGATCCTCAACGCCGAGGGCCAGCGGCAGTCGCAGATCCTCACGGCGGAGGGTGACAAGCAGAGCCGCATCCTGCGTGCCGAGGGCCAGCGCACCGCCGCCATCCTGGAGGCCGAGGGCCAGTCGCGCGCCATCGACCAGGTCTTCCAGGCCGTGCACCGCAACGACCCCGACCCGAAGCTGCTGGCCTACCAGTACCTCCAGGTGCTGCCGCAGCTCGCGCAGGGCGACGGCAACACGTTCTGGGTGATCCCGAGCGAGGTCACCTCGGCGCTGCAGGGGGTCTCCCGGGCGTTCACGGAGGCCCTGCCCCGGTCGGCGGCGACGCGGGAGGAGGCGCCGGAGACGTCGGAGTTCGACGAGGAGGTGGCCAAGGCGTCGGAGGCTGCGGCCGAGGCGGTGGCGGACGCGCAGGACGCCGAGAGCCCCGACGGCCCGCGCCAGCTCACCCAGGGCGTCGAGGAGCCGTCCCCGTTCCCCGACCTGGACCGCAAGCACACCGAGGCCGAGCGCTGACACCCCAGACGGGCGCCCGCCGCGAGCCGGTGGGCGCCCCCGGTTGAGGGTCGAGGAGTGAGGCTTCGCGCTCGAGGGCGAGGTGAAGTGGTCGAGGAGTGAGGTCTGAGTCAGACGGGTTCAGGCGATGACTTCGAACAGGTGGCGAAGCCCGTCTTCCCGATGCGCGGCTTGGAAATTCCAAGTAATCATGACCCTCAACCTAGCAACGTCCCCTACGTTCTGTAGTCACTCGAATGCAATGGGCCAGGCGGACATGGCGAGAGCGGCGATGTGGAGGAGGTCGGCGTGGGTGGCGCCGTCGCGGGACTGGGTGGACATGCCCTGGATGACGGCGGCGTAGAAGGTCGCCAGCCCCGCCGTGTCCGTGCCGGCAGGAAGGCGACCGGCCGCCAGGTCGTCGTCGATGCGTGCCTTGAGCGCCGCCTTGCTGCCTTCCCTGAAGCCGCGTAGCAGCTCCTCGACCTCGGCCGACTCCGGACCGCAGTTCACCGCCGCCGTGATGATCAGGCACCCCGTCGGATGCGAGCGGCTCGAATATTCGTCGGCGGCCTCGCGCAGCACGCGCTCGATGGCCTGGCGGCCGGTCGGTTCCTCGGCGAGGGCCCGGGTGGTGAAGGCGCCGTACGTCTCCTGGTAGCGCCGCACCGCCTCCTCGAACAGCCGTCGCTTGTCGCCGAAGGCCGCGTACAGGCTGGGTGGGCGGATCCCCATGGCGGCGGTCAGCTCGGCGATCGAGGTCGCCTCGTAGCCGTGCCGCCAGAACGCGAGCAGCGCGGTCTCCAGCGCTGCCTCCCTGTCGAACGCCCGCTGTCTGGCCATGCCCACATTCTATAGCGATCGCTATGCTATGGTTTCTGTATCGATCGCTAAAGAAAGGTGGGGTGCCGGGATGAAGACCGCGCTCGTGACGGGAGCCAGCAGGGGCATCGGCCGCGCCATCGCGCTGCGCCTGGCCGGGGACGGCTTCCGCGTGGCCGTCAACTACGCCAGGGACGAGGCGGCGGCCGAGGAGGTCGTCGGCCTGATCGAGAAGGACGGCGGCAGCGCGTTCGCCGTGAAGGCCGATCTGGGCGAGGGGAGCCGGGCGCTGGCGGAGCGGCTGAAGGACGAGACGGACGTCCTCGACGTGCTGGTCAACAACGCCGGAATCGGGATGTCCCGGCCCATCGGCGAGGAGACCCCCGAGGCGTACGACCGGCTGTTCGACGTCAACGTCAAGGGGCTGTTCTTCCTCACCCAGCAGCTGCTGCCGCTGATCCCCGACGGCGGGCGGATCGTCAACATCACCTCGGGCGTGGCCCGCATCGCCTTCCCGGAGGGGATCGCGTACGCGATGACGAAGGGCGCGGTGCAGGTGTTCACGCTGGCCCTGGCCAAGGAGCTGGGCCCGCGCGGCATCACGGTCAACAACGTCGCCCCCGGCATCATCGACACCGACACCAACGCGGGCTGGTTGCGCGGCGACCCGCAGGCGCAGGCGTACGCGGCGAGCAGGCACGCCCTCAACCGGATCGGCCACGTGGACGAGATCGCGAACGCGGTGGCCTTCGTCGCCTCGCCGGAGGCGAGCTTCATCACCGGCAGCACCATCGACGCCACCGGCGGCGGAAACCTCTAGGAGCCTCGCATGCCCACGGTCACCCACAGCTCGGGCCCCGTCCACTACCTGCGGGCGGGCAGCGGGCCCGGCCTCGTCATGGTGCACGGCACCGGCGGCGACGCCGTCAGCAACTACGCCCACCTCGTGCCGGAGTTCACCGATCTGCGCACGGTCATCACCCCTGACTACGCGGGCAGCGGCCAGACCGCCGACCCGGGCGGGGACCTCACGCTCGACCTGCTCGCCGGGCAGGTCGCGGCCACGTTCGAGGGCCCGTCCGACCTCGTCGGCTTCTCGCTGGGCGCGGCCGTGGCCGTGGCGGTCGCCGCCGAGCACCCGGAGCTGGTCAGGCGGTTGGTGCTGATCGCCGGCTGGACGCACGCGGAGGACTCCCGGCTGAGCCTGGGCCTGCGCACGTGGGCCAGGCTGGCGGAGACGGACCCGGAGAGCTTCGCCGCGTTCGGTCCGCTGGTGGCGTTCGGCCCGGAGTACGTGAGCGCGGTCGGCGCGCAGGCCCTCACCGCCGGAGAGCCGCCGCACGGCGTCCGCCGCCAGATCGAGCTGGACCTGCGCCTCGACATCAGGGACCTGCTGCCGAAGATCACCGCGCCCACGCTGGTCGTCGGCAACACCCGGGACTGCCTGATCCCGGTCAAGCACGCCCGCGCGCTGCACGCCGCCCTGCCCGGCAGCGAGTACGCCGAGCTGGACAGCGGCCACGTCGTCCTGCACGAGAAACCGGCCGAAGTGACGACCCTTGTCCGAGAGTTCATCACCCGCGTATCCGCCGATTGACCGTCCTGGTTACGCTCCAGCCTCATGCAGACCAAGAATCTCGCCCTCACCGGGGCCGCCGCGTTGTGCGCGCTGGTCCTGGTGGCGCCCCCCGCGCAAGCCGGCGCCGCCTCGGTCACCGTCACCGTCATGGGCACGTCCGACCTCCACAGCAACGTCCTCAACTGGGACTACTTCAAGGACGCCGCGTACGCCGACAGCGCGGGCAACAGCGTCGGCCTGGCCAAGGTCTCCTCGCTGGTCAACCAGATCAGGGCCGAGCGCGGGGCGGACCGCACGCTGCTGTTCGACTCGGGTGACACCATCCAGGGCACCCCGCTGGCGTACTACTACGCCAAGGTCGAGCCGATCACCCAGACCGGCCAGATCCACCCGATGGCCAAGGCCATGAACGCCATCGGGTACGACGCCGTGACGCTGGGCAACCACGAGTTCAACTACGGTCTGCCGCTGCTGGCCACCTGGATCAAGCAGATGCGGGCACCGGTGCTCGGCGCGAACGCGGTCTACGACCGGACGGGGCTGCCCGCGTACAAGCCTTTCGTGATCAAGACCATGAAGGTCAACGGCGACAAGCCGGTCAAGGTCGGCGTGCTCGGGCTGACCAACCCCGGTGTGGCCATCTGGGACAAGGCGAACGTCGAGGGCAAGCTCCGCTTCACCGACCTGGTCGAGTCGGCGAAGAAGTGGGTGCCGGTCATCCGCGGGCTGGGGGCGGACGTGGTCGTGGTGACCGCGCACGCGGGCGACAGCGGCCTGTCGTCCTACGGCGGCGACCTGCCGGTCGAGAACGCCTCCGCGATGGTGGCCGAGCAGGTGCCGGGCATCGACGCGGTGCTGTTCGGGCACGCGCACAACGACGTGCCGCAGCGGTTCGTCACGAACAAGGTCACCGGTCAGCAGGTGCTGCTGACCGAGCCGGGCAGGTGGGGCCAGCGCCTGTCTAGGCTGGACTTCCAGCTCACCAAGCAGCGTGGCAGGTGGGTGGTCACCGGCAAGTCCGCCGCCACGATCAACACCAACACGGTCCAGGAGGACCCGAAGATCGTCCAGCTGCTCAAGCCGCAGCACGACACGACCGTGGGTTACGTGAACAAGGTCGTGGCCAAGTCGGCGCAGGCGCTGTCGGCCGCGGAGTCGCCGTACAAGGACACGCCGATCCTGGACTACATCCAGCAGGTGCAGGTGGAGACGGTCAAGCAGGCGCTGCCGGACAACACGCTGCCGGTGCTGTCGATCGCGGCGCCGTTCAGCCGCAGCGCCGTCTTCCCCGCCGGCGATATCCGTGTCAGGGACGTGGCCGGCCTGTACGTCTACGACAACACGCTGCTGGCGGTCAAGCTGACCGGCGCGCAGATCAAGGACTACCTGGAGTACTCCGCCAAGTACTTCAACCAGCTCGCTCCCGGCGACCCGGTGGACGTGACCAAGCTGACGAACGCCGGCAACACCCCCGACTACAACTACGACCAGCTCTCCGGGGTGTCGTACGACATCGACATCTCCAAGCCGGTGGGCCAGCGGATCGCCAACCTGTCCTACGACGGCGCGCCGGTCCCGGCCGGCAAGGAGTTCGTGGTCGCGATCAACAACTACCGGCAGTCGGGCGGCGGCGGCTTCCCACACGTCACCGGCGCGCCGGTGCTCTACAACGCCCAGGTGGAGATCCGACAGGCGCTGATCGAGTACGCCACCGCGAAGGGCACCATCGACCCGAGCGGGTTCGCCGTCCAGAACTGGAAGCTGACCAGGGACGGGGTTCCCGTCTTCTGACCTGCCGTCACAGATAGGACGGCCCCGTGACCCGATGCCTGAACATCCACCACACCCAGCCCTGGGCGGCCACCAGCAGCGGGATCAGGGTCAGGATCACCGGCACCAGCACGGGGCCGGAGGTGCCGGGCTCCAGCGGCAGCCGGAGCCCGGCCAAAATCCCCACCGCCGTCAGCGCGGCGGCCGTCAGCAGGTAAGTGCGGGCCTCGCCCGCCCCACCCGACAGCAAGGCCGCCCGCTCCCGCAGCGTCCCGCGCAGCCGCAGGGCCGCGAACGCCAGCCCGTGCGTGGCGAACAGCACGGCCACCACGAGGGCGGACGCCATGCCGACCAGTACGTGGCTCAGCAGGGCCCCCCAGCTCAGCGCCAGCCCCCAGCTCCCGGCCACGATCGCGCCGTCCCAGAACGTCTGCCACCGCGGCCCCGGCATCCGCCCCCGCAACCACAGCCCCATGTCACGCACGACCCACGACAGGACCAGCGCCACGACGACCGTGTAGTTGCCGCTCAGCAGCTCGCCCTCCAGCTCGGGGAACAGCCCGGCCAGCACCCCCGCCGTGGCGACCAGCCACACCTCGTTACCCAGGAAGAACGGCGCGATGGCGGCGATCACCTCGCGGCGCTCGGCCGCCGTCCGGCCCAGGTACGGCAGCACCATGCCGACCCCGATGTCGGCCCCGGCCAGCACGAGGTAGCCGAGCGCGAAGAAGGCCAAGACGAAGATCTCCATGACGGCTCCTCAGAAGCTCAGTGCGGGGGTGGCGGGGGCGCCCAGCGACTCCGCGCCGGGCCCGCGGCGGGCGTGCCTGGCCAGCAGCCAGTAGTTGATCGCGATCAGCACCGCGAACACCGTGGCGAAGGCGATGATCGAGAAGCGCATCTGGGCCGCGGTCACCGGTGACATCGCGTCGGCCGTCCTCAGCAGCCCGAACACGGCCCACGGCTGGCGTCCCAGCTCCCGGAAGATCCAGCCGGCCAGCATGGTCACGAACGGGACCGGGATCATCAGGGTCAGCAGCCAGTGCCACGGCCTGAACCCGCGTACGACGGGCCGGATGAGCATCAGCACACAGCTCAGCGCCGCGACCACGGTCATCACCAGCCAGAGCAGCATCATCGTGATGCCCGCCGCCTGCACGGGACCGACGGGCGGCAGGTAGTCGCCGGGGCCGTGCGCCGCCACCATCTGGGCCTGCGCCTCGGCCAGCCGGTCCGGATCGCCCGTCCACGCCGCCGATTTGGTCGGCTGCAGGGTCTGGAACGAGATCCCGCCGAAGGTCACGGTGAAGAACAGCGCGGGCAGCGCCACACCGATCCCGATGCGCAGCGACTTGCGGAAGAAGTCCTGCTCGGCGGTGCGCTTACGCAGGTGGTACGCGCTCACCCCGGCCATGAAGAACCCGCCGGTGATCATCGCCCCGCCCATCACGTGCCCGAACGCGATCAGCGCGGCCGGATTGCCCACCATGGCCCCGAGGTCCGCCAGTCGCAGCACGCCGCCGTCCAGCACGTGGCCGACCGGGTGCTGCAGGAAGCCGTTCGCGACCATGATCCAGAACGCCGACGCGTACGCGGTCAGCGTCACGACCCAGATCACCGCCAGGTGGGCCCACCGGTTCAGCTTGTCCCAGCCGAAGATCCACAGGCCCAGGAACGTGGACTCGACGAAGAACGCCACCAGCGTCTCGATGGCCAGCGCCGACCCGAAGACGTTGCCCGCGTACTCCGTGAGCCCGCTCCACGACAGCCCGAGCTGGAACTCCATGACCAGCCCTGTGACGATGCCCATCGCGTAGTTGATGATGTAGAGCTGGCCCCAGAACCGCGTCATCCGCAGATGCACGGGATCGCCGCTGAAGGTGGCCCAGGTCTGGATGACGGCGACCAGCGTCGCCAGGCCGAGCGTCAGCGCCACGAACAGGAAGTGCGCGCCCGCCGTGAGTGCGAACTGCAGGCGGGCCAGGTCCACGGTGTCCATGCCCCAGAGCGTCCCGGTACGGCTTCGCCCGCCGCGTCATGCCCGGGCGGCAACCCGGCGTACATCCCGGGTCGCACGAGGGCTCCCGGGCTACGACTCAGGGAGTAGCCCAGCCCGGGATGATCATGCCGGCCTCGTACGCGATGATCACGAGCTGGGCCCGGTCGCGGACCGACAGCTTGGTCATGATGCGGCTGACGTGCGTCTTCGCCGTGGCGGGGCTGAGCACGAGCCGGGCCGCGATCTCGTCGTTCGACAGGCCGCAGGCGACCAGCGCCATGACTTCGCGCTCGCGTTCGGTGAGCGCGTTCAGCTCGGGGCCGGGCTCGGGGCGCTTGACCCGGCCGGCGAACTCGGCGATCAGCCGCCGCGTGATCGACGGTGCGATCAGCGCGTCGCCCCTGGCCACGACCCTGACGGCGTGGATCAGCTCGGCCGGCTCGGTGTCCTTGACCAGGAAGCCGCTCGCGCCGGCGCGCAGCGCGCCGTACACGTAGTCGTCCAGGTCGAACGTGGTCAGGATGATCACCTTGACGTTCTCGAGCCGGGGGTCGCCGGAGATCTGCCGGGTGGCCTCCAGGCCGTCGAGCTCCGGCATGCGGATGTCCATGAGCACCACGTCGGGATGGTGCTCGCGGGCTCCGGCCACGGCCGCCGCGCCGTTGGCGGCCTCGGCGACGACCTCGAAGTCGTCCTCGTCGCTGAGTATGGACCGGAACCCGGCCCGTACCAGGGTCTGGTCGTCGGCGAGCAGTACGCGGATCATCGAGCCCCATTCCCGAGCGGCAGCCGGGCGACGACGCTGAAGCCGCCCTCGGGACGCGGGCCCGCCTCCAGGGTGCCGCCGAGCGCGGTGGCGCGCTCGCGCATGCCTTGCAGGCCGAAGCCGCTGCCCCCGTCGTACGTGGCGCCCGGCCCGTCATCCTCCACCCGGATCATGATATTTCCGTACGTGTTGTTGATGGTGAGGGTGGCCTGCTTCGCACCGGAATGGCGGGAGACGTTGGTCAGCGCTTCCCTCACGATGCGGGCGGCTGCCAGGTCCACCTCGGTCGGCACGGCGTCGAGCGGCCCCGACAGATCCGTGCGCACCTCCAGCCCCGACGCCGCGACCAGCGCGTCCACCCGGGACAGGCTGTCGGCGGGGGCGGTCGGCGCGTCCTCGTCCACCTGGCGCAGCACGCCCAGCGTGGTCCGCAGCTCGCGCAGCGTCTCCTTGCTGGTGTCCTTGATCGTCCGCAGTGCTGTCTCGGCGTCCTCCGGCCGCTTCCTGAGCCCGTGCAGCGCCGCCGCGGCCTGCACGTTGATCATGGAGACGTTGTGCCCGAGCACGTCGTGCAGCTCGCGCGCGATCCGCAGCCGCTCCTCGCTCGCCCGCCGCCTGGCCTCCTCCTCCTTGCTGTGCTCGGCTTCGAGCGCGCGCTGCTCGACAGCCTGCAGGTAGAGGCGGCGGCTGCGGGTGACGCTGCCGAACGCGACCGCCGCCACCTCCCAGCCGGCGATCATGAGGAACAGGCTGTTCTCGACGTGCCTGACGCCGCTGGTCTCGCCGAGCCCCATGCCCAGCAGCGACGCCGCCCCGATGGCGATGGCCGCGGTGAGGTGGCCCTTCTCGGCCGCCGTGTAGAGGTTGACGAACGGCAGGATGACGACGGGCCCGTCGAGCCCCGCGTACCGGTAGTAGGCGGCGACGCAGACCATCACCAGGAGCAGCGCCCCGACGGGATAGCGCTCCCGCAGCAGCAGGCCGCAGCAGGCGACGATCGGCAGCACCACGTCGAGGACGTTGGTCTGCGTCTGGCCCCTGGTCGCGTAGGAGATGGCCATGCCGACCAGCAGGCCCGCGATCACCACGAGTGACACGATCATGCTGGTCGACGGCTTGCGCATGCTCCCATTCTGGGGGGTAATCTCCGGGGCGCATCTGGGTAGAGCACGTAAATGAGCACAAAGGACGACCTGCGGCAGGTCGAAGAGGACCTGGCCCGGCTGAGGGCCGAGAACCAGGACCTCCGCAACCAGAGTCGCGACATGGGCGCGACCGACCAGGTGGAGATCTCGGCGTTGATCAGCCAGGCGGACGAGCAGGAGGAGCTGATCGCTCAGCTCGAGGGCCGCCGCGACTCGCTGCTCAGGCGCCTTGAGTCGGAAGGGGGCGCCTGAGCGCGGCACCGACCTCGTGCAGGTGGCGTAGTGCCTGCCCGTACGACTCGATCAGGCCGGTCTGGAGGTAGTCGACGCCGATCTCCGCGCAGTACCGCTCGACGATCGGCTGCGCCCTGCGCAGGTTGGGGGCCGGCATGTTGGGGAAGAGATGATGCTCGATCTGGTAGTTGAGCTGGCCGAGCGCCACGTCCGCGAACAGGCCGCCCCGTACGTTCCGCGAGGTCAGCACCTGCTTGCGGAGGAAGTCCAGCTTGTCCTCCGCGGTCAGGATCGGCATGCCCTTGTGGTTGGGCGCGAACGTGCACCCCAGGTAGATCCCGAACACTCCCTGGTGCACGATCAGGAACAGCAGTGCCTTGCCGACCGGCAGGATGGTGAAGACCAGGCCGAAGTAGAGTACGAAGTGCGTGAGGAGCATCGTCAGCTCCGACCCCCGCCGCTTGGCCTCGGGCTGGAACAGGGCCTTGACGCTGGCGATGTGAAGGTGCCAGGCCTCGAGCGTCAGCAGCGGGAAGAACCAGTAAGCCTGATATTTCGCGACAAATCGCGGTAGGCCGATGCTCCTGGCGACCTGCTCCTCCGACCAGACGATCACGGCGGGGGAGACGTCGGGGTCGTGGTCCTCGTGGTTGGGGTTGGCGTGGTGGCGGTTGTGCTTGGTGGTCCACCAGCCCCAGCCGAGCCCGATGGCGAGGTTGCCGATGATCAGGCCCGCGACGTCGCTGGGCCGCCGCGTCCTGAAGACCTGCCGGTGCCCGAGATCGTGGGCCAGGAACCCGAGCTGCGCGAAGACGACCGCCAGCGCGACGGCCACGAGAAGCTGCAGCCACGAGTCGCCGAGCCAGACGAACAGCGCCCAGCCGCCGAGGTAGACGGCGGCCATGATGGTCATCCGGATCGCGTAATAAAAGGGACGCCGGTCAAGAAGACCGGCGTCCGTGATCTGACGGGCTAGTCGGGCGAAGTCGCTGCCTCTGGTGTCGAGCCTGCCGGGACTGGCCACGGGTCTCCTTACAAGTGCGAGGTAGGTGACCCTAACCCTTGCGCATCGGGGACGGATCCGGAAGATAGGCTTTCCGGAGTGATCTATGCCGATATCCCGCTTACCCCGGAAATCCGTGCGGCCATGGCGCTGACCTGGGATGTCACGGGGAACGGCGAACGATTGCACGGTGGCGAGGAATCCGCCGCGTACCGGCTTGACGGCCATGTTATCCGCGTCGGACCGGTGGGGCGCACAGCCGCCGAGAGCGAGTGGTGTCACGCGATCGCCCGCCACGCCGCCGGCACGCTCCCCGAGGCTGTCGCACCCGTGCCGGCCCCCGACGGGGCGACGGTCGTCTTGGTGGCGGGCCGCCCGATCTCCTGCTGGCCGTACGTCGAGGGCGAATGGCCGGACTCCGACGTGCCCGCCCAGCGCGCGGCGGGCGCCCGCCTGCTGGCCAGGCTGCACGAGTCGCTGGCCACGTTCCGCCCGCCGCCGCGTCCGGTGCCCGCCTTCCAAGAGTCCGGCCTGTACGGCGACCCGCCCCGGGACGCCCTCGAACTGGACGACCCCGCCCTCGACCGCTGGCTGGCGGAGTTCCACGCCCGTCACCCGTTGCGCCACCCCCTCCACGGCGACTACTACACCGGCAACACCCTCGCCAGGGACGGCGGGATCGTGGCGGTGCTCGACTGGGACGAGACCTTCGTCGGCGCCCCGGAGATGGAGCTGGCCGCCGCCGCGCTCGAATGGGGGGACGACGAGCTGGGGCCGAGCCGGGCGTTCGTGGAGGCGTACCACGAGACCGGGGGCACCGCCGGAGAGCTGGACGAGGAGACGCTGGCCCAGCTCATCAGGCACAAGCTCCGCAGGGAGTACGCCTACTTCCGGAAAGCCGTGCGCGCGGGGGTGCGGCACGACGAGGACGACCTCGAATACCACCGCGACCGCGTGGCGCTGTTCCACAAGCTCCGTCCGTGAACGGGCCCAGAAAAGGGCATGGCAGCGGCTGACAGAGATCTGACAGTGCCCCCAGGGATCGTCCTCGGCATGACACACGTGCTGATCGTCGGCTCCGGGCCGACCGGACTGACCCTGGCCATCGAGCTGGCCCGCAGAGGCGTCGACCTCCGCATCGTCGAGAAGTCGCCGCAGCCGCCCGCGGGCGTGCGCGGCAAGGGCCTGCAGCCGCGCACGCTGGAGGTCTTCGACGACCTCGGCGTGGTCGACGAGATCCTCGCCACCGGCCGCGAGTACCCGAGCCTGCGCAGCTACCAGGGCGACCAGGTGGTCTGGGAGGGCCGGATGGACGAGATCCGCGAGCCGTCCGCCGACGTGCCGTACCCCAACCTGATCATGCAGCCGCAGTGGCGGACCGAGCAGATCCTGCGCGATCGGCTGGCCGAGCTGGGGCACGAGGTCGAGTTCGGGGCCGAGGTGACCGGCTTCGAGCAGGACGAGGACGGCGTGACCGTCACCCTGGGCAGCGGCGAGCAGGTCCGCTGCGCTTACCTGGTGGGCGCGGACGGCGGTCGCAGCGTCGTACGCAAGCAGTTGGGCGTCGGCTTCGTCGGCGACACGTTCGAGAGCGAGCGCATGCTGCTGGCCGACGTCAGGACCGGTGACCTGGACCGCGAGCACTGGCACGTGTGGGGCTCGCCGGCCGAGCAGAAGGTTCACTTCACGCTCTGCCCGCTGCCGAACACCGACGTCTTCCAGCTCGTCGCCCCGTACACCGGTGACGACGACCTGATCGCGCTCGTCGCCGAGCACGCGCCGCACGTGCGGATCGAGGAGATCCTGTGGCGGTCCGAGTACCGCGTCAACATCCGCATGGCCGACCGGTTCCGGGTCGGCCGGGTGTTCCTGGCCGGCGATGCGGCCCACGTGCACACGCCGGCGGGCGGTCAGGGGCTCAACACCGGCGTGCAGGACGCCTACAACCTGGGCTGGAAGCTGGCCATTGGCGCCGAGGCGCTGCTGGACACGTACGAGGACGAGCGGATGGCGGTGGCCGCGCACGTGCTGGGCCTCAGCACCCGCCTGTACCGGGAGCAGGACAACAAGCGCGGCGACGACACCAACCAGCTCGGCCTGGCCTACCTCGGCAGCCCGCTGTCCGTGGGCGAGCGCGGCGGCGAACGCCTCGGCGCGCTCTTCGCCGAGCAGCGCGGCACCGGCTTCCTGCTGCTGGCCGACACGGAGACGGCGTACCCGTTCACGGTGCTGCCGCCGCTCGACGGTCAGGAGGGCGTCATCCTCGTCCGCCCCGACGGCTACATCGGCTATCACGGGGACGAGAGCGGCCTCAGCGCGTACCTCTCCGGGTTCGGGATCGACGCGCCCCTCGCCGACGCCTCGCGGTAGCCGTGCTCGCCCAGCGCGGCCCGGCACTTGGCGGCCAGCTCGTTGACGTGGGGATCGGCGGACTCGCCGATCCCTCTCAGCGCCCGCGCGGCGCCGAGCAGCTCGGCGGCCGCCTCCGGCTCCAGGTGCTCGGCCACCCCTTCCAGCACGGTCGCCCGCGCGGTCCTGTCGGAGCACGTGGCCATCAGCTCCAGGGCCCGGCGCAGCGGCTCGCGAGGCTCGCGGACCCGGGCGAGCTCGACGTTCATGTACGCCCTGAGCTGGGCTGACACCTCGACGTCGAGCGCCAGCGCCGTCTCCAGCAGCCGGGCGGCCTCCTCCGGGTGGCCGATGCGCCTGGCCAGCTCGGCCCTGGCGTGCATGACCCTGACCACGATCGCCTGGTCGTCGGACCGCACGGCCGACTCCCACGCCTGTTCGAGCGCGCGGGCCGCTCCGGCATGATCGCCCGCCCGCCCTTTGAGCTGGCCGACCCGGATCAGGAACGTCATCGGCCCGAGCGGCGTGTCGAGCCCGGACAGCTCGGTGGCCAGCCGCTCCGGCTCCTCGGCCAGGGTTACCGCCGTGGCGAAGTCCCCGTGGTTCTCCGCGACCAGCGACAACCAGAAGAGCCCGGCCCACTGCCCCCACCGGTCCCCGACGGCCCTGAACCCGTCGACCGCCGGCGCCAGCAGGTCCTCGGCCCCGGCCACCGCCCCGTACTCGAACCGCACGATACCGGTGGCCAGCAGCGCTGCCGACCTCGTCCACAGGTCGGGATGGTCGCGCAGCCGCCCCGACTGCCGCTCGGTGAGGCTCACCACGTCGGCGGGCGTCCCGACCCCGGCCAGCGCCCACGAGTTCAGGGCGGCGGGATGGTCGGACTCCAGCACCGCCTCGGTCGGCGCGAACCCCGCCAGCACCCGGCAGATCCCGTGCGCCAGCTCCCGCCCCGGCGGCGGCGTGTCGCCCACCCTTCGCAGCACCGACGCGGCCTGCTCGTTGATCTCGCGATGCCGGCCGCGGATGATCCACGACCAGAGCCGCGGCAGGATCACCCGGAGCGGGTCGTCGGAGTGGCGCAGCGCCGCGTCCAGGTTGCCCCGCTCGGCGTCCAGCACGGCCAGCCACTTGAGCTGTTCGCCGGTCCGCAGGTGGGGGTCGGCGGTCTCGGCCAGCTCGGTGTAGTAGCGGGCGTGGGCCTGGCGCAGCTCGGGGAGGTCGGCGGCGGCGTACTGCCTGATGGTCTCCAGCATGGTGTAGCGGTCGCCGGAGACCGCGATGAGCGACTTGTCCACCAGCGAGGAGAGCAGGTCGAGGTCGCCGCCGCAGACCTGGGAGATCGCCTCGTACGTGGCGCCGCCCGAGAACACCGTCAGGCCCCTGAGCAGCTCGCGCTCGCGGTCGGAGAGCAGGTTCCAGCTCCAGTCGATGACCGCGCGCATGGTGCGGTGGCGCGGCTCCGCCGTACGGCCGCCGCGGAAGGCCAGCCGGTCGCCGAGCTGCTGCACCAGGACGGACAGCGGCATCGTACGCAGGCGCGCGGCGGCCAGCTCGATGGCCAGCGGGATGCCGTCGAGCTCGCGGCAGATCCGCGCTGCCTCTTCTGGTGCTACCCGCAGGTCGGGCCGGGCGGCGGCGGCCCGCTCCGCGAACAGCTCGGCCGCCTTCACCTCGGGCAGCGGCAGCACGTGGTGCAGGGTCTCGCCGGGGATGTCGAGCGGCTCCCTGCTGGTGGCGAGGATCCGCAGGCCCGCCACCTCGGACAGCAGCGTACGGGCCGTCGTGGCGGCCTCCTCGATCACGTGCTCGCAGTTGTCCAGCACGATCAGCGGCGCGGTGCCGCGCAGGGCCCTGACCGGGTCGGTCGTCCTGAGCGCGCCCTCCAGGGCGGCCCGTACGCCGGTGGCGGTGGCGAGCTCGACCAGCCACACGCCGTCCGGCACGTGCAGGCCCGCGGCCACCTCCACGGCCAGCCGCGTCTTCCCCGCGCCGCCCGGCCCGACGAGCGTGACCAGCCTGGCCCTGCCTAGCCGGCCCTTCAGCCGGGACATGTCCTCGGAGCGGCCCACGAAACTCGTGAGGCGGGCGGGCAGGTTGCTCTTCGGCTCGGCGTCCCGCAGCGCCTCCAGGTGGGCTTCCCGCAGCTCGGGCCCCGGGTCCACGCCCAGCTCCTCGGCCAGGGCCGCCTTGATCCGCTCGAAGAGCGCGAGCGCTTCGGCCCGCCGGCCCTGGGTGGTGAGGGCGCGCATGAGCAGGGCGTGGAACGGCTCCCGTAAGGGATGCGCGGCAACCAACCCCTCCAACTCCGCCACCAGCCCCGCCCCCCGTTCGGGATGCTCGGCGGTCGCCGCGGTCGAGGCGGGGGCCGGGTCGGTGGTGATCGTCGTGCTCAGGTCGGCGGCGATCCTCGTGGCCAGGGCGGTCAGGCGCAGCTCCTCCAGGCGGGCCGCCGGGGCCGTGGCGAAGGGCAGATCGGCCGCGTCGGCCAGCGCCGGACCCCGCCACAACGCCAGTGCCCGGCGCACGTCACCGGCCCGTACGAGCCGCTCGAACGCCCACGCGTCCACCTCACCCGGCGGCACATCCAACGCATATCCGGAGGGATGGGACGAGATCACGCCCGGCGCCTCTCTGCGCGCCCTGGACACCAGCGACTGCAGCGCCGCCATCGGATGCGCTGGCGCCTCACCCGGCCACAGGTCGTCGATCAGCCTGTCCGTGGTCACGACGCGTCCGGGGTCGAGCGCCAGCCGCACCAACAGCGCCCGCACCCGGGCACCGCCGACCGCGCACCCCGCCACCTGAAGCGGCCCCAGAATCCCGACCCGCATCCACCCTCCCCGCCCGGACTCCAGCGTACGCACCCCACACCCTCCCACCGCAGCCCCATCCCCCATCCGCACTTCGGCCGGGGTCCTTGGGGGAGGGGTGAGGTGGCTCGGGCTACCGCGCTCCGCGCCTCGCGCTTGGCGGTTTGGGCTTCGGGGCGGGACGGGGGTCAGGGGGTGAGGTGGGAGTCGAGGAGGTCGGCGGGGAGGTGGGGGACGGTGGCTTCGGTGAACTCGGGGAGTCCCACCACCAGCCCGTCCTCCCCGATCCCCAGCCCCGCCCTGGCCGGGTGCTTGCGGATGTGCCGGGGCTCGAAGTTATAGAAGCTGCCCGTCCCGTAGTCGATCCGTACGCTCTCCAGCGACGGCCGCGCGCTGGCCAGGCACGCCCCCATCGGCAGGCCCAGGTCGGTCGGGGAGGTCAGGGTGTGGAGGTTGCCGGCCACGACCAGCGCGGGTTCGGCGTGGGCCGCCAGCACCCGCTGCGCCATCAAGGCGTCGCGCTGCGACCAGTCGCCCGTGTTCGTCCACCCGTCGAACAACGTGACCCGCAGCCCCGGCACGGCTCGCAGCACCGCGAGGTGGCCGGCGGTGATGGCGCCGCTGCCGAGCCACCAGAGCGGATGGTCCAGCCCGGTCCCGTCGGTGAGGTAGCCGTCGAGCTGCGGCTTCAGCTCCTCGGGCCATTCCAGGGCCAGGCTGGTCAGGCCGAGCAGCCGCATGAGCCCGAGGATGACGAGCGGGTTCTCCCTGACCCCGTGCACCTCGCCGAGGAGCAGCAGCCCGCACGCGTCGAGCGACCGTCTGGCCCGGTCGAGCGCCGCCGCCTCGACGGGCAGCTCGTACGCGTCCGGATCGAACTCCGCGACCGCCAGCAGGAGGCCGTCCATCGTGTCGACGCCTGGCATGCCTCCACACTCTTCGCCCGGCCCCTCCCGCGCAACAGCCCGGGTCAGGAGAACACCTTGGCCTTCAGCGCGGGGAAGCGCTGGACCACCCGGAGGAAGACCTTGAACCCCGTCCGGCTCACCCTGCTGCCGCCGACGAACTGCTCGGCCGCGCGCATCGAGTCGCGGACGGCGGCGAAGCCGTACTCGCGCATCCGGGCCTCGTAGCCCGCGATGGCGTCAACAGGGTCGCCCCCGCTGGTGAGGGCGGCGCAGAGCAGGCGCGCGTCGCGCAGCGCGGTGTTCGCGCCGATGCCGCGCATCGGCGTCATGCTGTGGATGGCGTCGCCGAGCAGGGTGATGTTCGTGGCGGGCCAGGGGTCGATGGGGATCGAGGTACGGATCGGCAGCAGCGTGATCGTGTCGGGGTTGGACCGGCCGACCACTGTGCGCAGGTCGGGGTGCCAGGATTCGATCTTCCGGGCCACGGTGGCCTGGAGCTGCTCGCCCGACATTTCGGAAATGTCGGTTGGGAAGGCGGCGCCGGGCGCGCCGAACGCCCACAGGATGTAGCTGCTGGAGTTGTCCATCAGCGCGCCCTCCTGCTCCGTCACCCCGAACTCGCCGTACGCCACCCCGTCGCCCAGGTCGTGCGGCGCGGTGAAGAACCCCATGCCGCTGGGCGGGATGACGCTGTTCGGCCCGTCGAGCAGCCGCGGCGCCACGAGCTTCCTGGTCTCGGCGGTGATCGGGAACTTGCCCGCCACCGTCGTGATCCCGGTGTCCACCCGCTCGGCGTGCGGCAGGTACTGCTTACGCACCCGCGAGTTCCCGCCGTCGGCGGCGACCACGATGTCCGCGGTCGCGCTCGTGCCGTCCGCGAAGAACAGCTCGACCCGCCCGTCGGGGAGCCGCTCGTACCTCTCGTACGTCTTCCCGAACCGTACGACGTCGTCGAGCCCCGACAGCAGCACCTGCCTGAGCGTGATGCGGCTGGCCGAGTGGTGGTCGTCGGCCGGGTCTGCCGCCGTGGGCGCCTCGATCAGCGCGAGCCGACTCAACCGCTCGGTGACGAAGCCGAAGTCCTGCCCGCCGTGCCGCCCGGTCGTGTCGAGGAACGCCTGCCACAGATGCGCGGGCAGGCAGTCGTGCAGGGCGCGGGCGCCGTTCGGGTCGATGTGCACGCGGTAGCCCTGCAGCCGGTCGGCCGGGGTCCTGTCCCGCTCGTAGACGGTCACGTCGAGCCCTGCCTTGCGCAGCCCCTGGGCCAGGCAGAGCCCGCCGATGCCGCCACCGATGATCGCGATGTTCCGTGTCATGGCTCGACTATCATCCATGCGGATGATTCTGTCAACCATCCGGATGGATGATAGAGTGCGGACCATGAGACGAGCGCCCGAAGAGAAGCAGCGCGACCCCGAGCGCACGAAGGCCCGCATCCTGCAGGCGGCGCTGGAGGAGTTCGCGGCGAAGGGGTTCGCGGGGGCGCGTGTCGGCGAGATCGCCACCAGGGCCGGGGTGAACAAGCAGCTGATCTCGTACTATTTCGGCGGAAAGGAGGGCCTCTACGAGGCCCTGACCGCGCGCTGGCAGGCCGAGGAGAGCGGGTTCGCCGACCGGTCGGCCTCGCTCGGCGCGCTCGCCGCCGAATACGTGCGGGCCAACGCCGCCCGCCGCGACTACGGCCGGCTGATGCTCTGGCGGAGCCTCACCGACGACGGGCCGCCCGACCCTTCCTTCGTCGAGGACGTACGCCGGGATCTGGAGCTCCTGCGCGAGCGCCAGCGGGACGGGGAGTTCCCCGCGGACCTCGACCCGGCGGCGGTGCTGGTGGCGCTGTTCTCGATGGCGGCGGCCGGCATCGCGTTCCCGCAGCTCGTCCAGGCGGTGTGGGGGCGGGATCCGGCGTCGCCGGAGTTCGCCGAGCACTATGCGGGGGAGGTCGAGAAGCTCATGGGCCACCTGCGGGGTTCGTGACGGTCCGGGGTCCGTGCGGTGG
Source organism: Nonomuraea sp. NPDC051941 (assembly GCF_044593615.1). Lineage (NCBI taxonomy): Bacteria > Bacillati > Actinomycetota > Actinomycetes > Streptosporangiales > Streptosporangiaceae > Nonomuraea > Nonomuraea sp. NPDC051941. The sequence goes on along the minus strand of NZ_JBIUCF010000048.1, from coordinate 28,895 downwards.
TTTCCTTGTACTCATGCCTGATCTCGTGGTGGACGGCAGCGGCAAGCTCTGCGTGCAACTGCTCATCGAACTGCGCGGTCACGTGCGCCAGGCCGGTCCCGGAGCGGTGATCCACCTCATCGCCACCGATCCCGCCGCGCCCGTCGACCTGCCTGCCTGGTGTCATCTGACCGGGCACACGTACCTGGGGCCGGTGCCGGGGGCGGAGCCGCCGACGTACGCGCTGCGCGTGGCCGGGGCCGCCAAGGAGACCGAGGACGCCAAACCCTGGCACGTGGCTTAAGCGGTTAATTCCCTTACCGAATGGGGTGGCCTAGAGTATGAGGGTTACCCGGTTCAGAGAGGGAGTCCGTGAAGCGACCCACGATCGCCGACATCGCCGGCCGGGCGGGAGTGTCCAAAGTGGCGGTCTCCTATGCGCTCAACGGGCAACCGGGCGTATCGGACGCGACGCGGGCCAGGATCGTCGCCATCGCCGAGGAGATCGGCTGGCGGCCCAACAGCGCGGCGCGAGCGCTCAACGGCGCCAGGGCCAACTGCGTGGGCCTCGCGCTCTGCCGTCCCGCCCGCATCCTGGGCGTGGAGCCGTTCTTCATGGAGCTGATCAGCGGCATCGAGGGCGTGCTCGCAGACCGCTCGTACGCGCTGCTGCTCCAGGTCGTCACGAGCCATGAGCAGGAGAGCGAGGTCTACCGGCGCTGGTGGGGCGAGAGCCGCATCGACGGCGTGTTCCTGGTCGACCTGCACTATTCGGACTCCAGAGTGGTCGAGCTGGAGCGGCTGGGGATGCCGGTCGTCGTCATCGGACATCCCACCGAGTCGGGCTCGCTGTCGGCGGTCTGGTCGGACGACGGCGAGGCCGTGCGCGAGACCGTCGGCTACCTGGTGGCGCTGGGCCACCGCCGGGTCGCGCGGGTGGCGGGGCTGCCGGAGCTGGTCCACACGACCGTCCGCGACCAGGCGTTCGAGCAGGCGTGCGAGGGCGTGGCCGAGCACGTGACCGTGCACACCGACTACACCGGCGAGGAGGGCGCCAGGGCCACCCGGCGGCTGCTCAGCTCGCCCAACCGGCCCACGGCGATCATCTACGACAACGACATCATGGCCGTGGCGGGCATGTCCGTGGCCCAGGAGATGCGGGTCGAGGTGCCGCGCGACCTGTCCATCGTGGCCTGGGACGACTCGCCGCTGTCCCAGGTCGTCCGGCCGCCGCTGACCGCGCTCACCCGCGACATCCCCGCGTACGGGGCGCACGCCGCCCAGCGGTTGCTCGCGCTGATCGCGGGCGAGACCGTGCCCCCGTACGAGGACCAGGCGGCCGTGCTCACGCCGCGCGGCAGCACCGGTCCCGCTCACTCCGTGTAGCGCCGGCCTCGGCGCGTGCCGCGGGCGGGGCGGGCGGCTGGCAGACCGCCGTGTCCCGACCCGCGGCACGTGCCGTCCCCTCCTCCGCGGCACAGCCCGGAGCCGCCATGAACTCCCCCCGGCTCCAACCCTGACGGAGTACGCGGAAGAGCGTCTGAGTACCCCTATACCTAAACGAGATGAGACCGTGACCAGGCGTAGTGCCCATGATCGGGGCTTAACGGCTGGTCAGGCGGGTAGGCGGGCGATATGACCCGCTGAGGGGGTAACACAATGGTCGAGCCGGGCCCATGGATCGAGGGGTACGTACGTGCCTGGAACTCCAACGATCCTGACGACATCGCCGCGTTGTTCACCGAGGACGCCGTCTACTACACCGAGCCGTACAGCTCTCCGTGGCAGGGGCGGGACGAGATCATCTCGCAGTGGCTCGGGCGGCAGGACAAGCCTGGTGAGACCGAGTTCGAGTGGCATCCGGTGAACGTTGCCGACGACGTCAGTGTTATCCAGGGGGTCACGACATATCCCGACAAAACGTACAGTAATCTATGGGTGATCAGGTTTGTGCCCGATGGCCGGTGTCGTGAATTCACCGAATGGTGGATGCGGCATGATGCCAAATGATGCAATGGGCCGAGCCGTCTTCATCCGAGGAGATCCGTTGAGAGACAACCTCGACCTCGCCGCGAGCGCCCAGGAACTGGCAGACGCCGCCCCGACGGGATCGATCGACCACGCCGCAGCGTCGTCCGTGGCCATCACGCTCGCCACCACTCGTGACATCACCGATGCCAGGAAGACGCTGGACGGGGTCTCCCCGGAAGAGGTCCGGGAGGCGGCCCTGGCCCTCTTCGAACAACTGTCGACCGACGACTGACGCCTGGAACCCGGGCTCGGGCGCCGCATCTGCCGCGCCCGAGCTTTCGCGTGCCCTGGGACCGGTGGGAGCCGAGCGCGCCAGAGGTCAGGTGGTGAGGCGGGTCTGGATGGCTTGGCGGGCTCGGGAGGGGGCCGCCGGGTCGTGGTGGAGCTGGAGGGCGTGGTTCAGGGCCATGACCGCGCCGAGCAGCTCGAACGCGAGCTGATCCGGATCCGTCCCCGCGGGCAGCTCGCCCGCGTCCGCCGCGCGCCCGGCCTCCTTGCGCAGCCGTCCGCGCCAGGCGTCGAACCTGGCCTCCACCGCGTCCCGCACCGGCCCCGGCCGGCCGTCGAACTCGTGGGCCGCGGCCACGAAGAAGCACCCGCCGGGGAAGACCCCGCGCTCCAGGTACGAGATCCACGCCTCGCACAGCACCCGCAGGCGGGTCAGCCCGGGTGCGGCGGGCCGGGCGGGCTCCCAGACCTCGGCGCGGAAGATCTCCCCGGCCCGGTCGAGGACGGCGAGCTGCAGCGCCTCCTTGGAGCCGAAGTGCCCGAGCACTCCTGACTTGCTCATGCCCAGCTCACCGGCGAGGCGGCCGATGGTCAGCCCTTCGAGTCCCTCCGCGGAGGCGATGGCGACCGAGCGCTCCAGGATGGCCGCACGCGTGCCGAGGGCCTCTGCGACGGATCTGCGGGGACTCATGCGGGCAGTTTAGCGTCCGAACGTTCGCTTGCTATAGTCCGGCTTCATGACGGGATCACGACTTGTCGCCACAGGCCACTATCAACCAGCAAAAATCCTGACAAATGATGAGCTGGCGGCCATGGTGGACACCAACGACGAGTGGATAACCAAGCGCGTCGGCATCCGTACGCGGCACGTGGCCGAACCCGACGAGACCGTGACCGACCTGGCCCAGCATGCCGCCGCGAAGGCCCTGACGGCGAGCGGCCTGGACGCCGCCGACATCGACCTCCTCCTGATCGCCACCTGCACCCAGACCGAGCGCGCCCCGAACATCGCCTCCCGCGTCGCCGCCCGGCTCGGCGTGCCCAGCGCGGGGCTGATGGACGTCGGCGTGTCGTGCTCCGGCTTCACCCACGCCCTTGCCGTGGCCGACCACGCCATCCGCGCCGGCGCGGCCACGAACGCCCTGGTCGTGGGGGCGGACAAGATGACGGCCGTCACCGACTGGACCGACCGGACCACGTGCGTGCTGACCGGCGACGGCGCGGGAGCGGCCGTGATCAGCGCCGCTCCGGAGGCCGAGATCGGCCCCGTGGTGTGGGGCTCCGCGCCGGAGCTGGGCACCGCCGTACGCATCGAGGGCACCCCGACCCGCTTCTCCCAGGACGGCCAGACCGTCTACCGCTGGGCCACCACCCAGCTCCCCGACATCGCCAGGAAGGCGTGCGAGCGCGGCGGCGTACGGCCGGAGGACCTGGCGGCGGTGGTCTTCCACCAGGCGAACCTGCGCATCATCGAGCCCGTCGCGGCCAAGCTCGGCGCGGTCAACGCGATAGTGGCGCGCGACGTGGTGGAGTCGGGCAACACCTCGGCCGCGAGCGTGCCGCTGGCGCTGTCCAAGCTGCTGGAGCGGGGTGAGGTCCGGCGCGGGGCGCCGATGCTGCTCTTCGGGTTCGGGGGGAACCTGTCGTACGCGGGGATGATCGTCCGCTGTCCCTGACGGACCCGCCTCAGGAGACGCCCGGCGGGGAGGTGGAGTCGCGGATCACGAGCTGGCAGGGCATCTTGTGCACCCCGGGCGTCGCCTTCCCGTCGATGGCGGCGAACAGGTGCTGGGCCGCGGTGCGCCCCAGTTGCTCCAGGTTCATGTCCACGGTGGTCAGGGCGGGCCGGGTCTCCGTGGACAGCACCTCCCAGTTGTCGTAGCCGACCACCGCGATGTCCTCCGGCACCCGCCGCCCGCGTTCCCTGGCCGTCTCCACGAAGCCGGCCGCGATCTGGTCGCTGCCGCAGAACACCGCGTCGACCTCCGGCTCGGCCATCAGCAGCATCTCGGCCGCGTGCCGCCCCCACCGCTGCGACCACGGGCCCGACAGCGTCTGCCCCGCCTGCGGCAGCCCCGCCTGCGCGAGCGCCTGGCGCAGGCCCTCCTCGCGGTCGCGTGACGCCTTGTAGTGCGTGGGCCCCGTGATGTGCGCGATCCTGCGCCGGCCCATCGCCAGCAGGTGGTTGACGGCCATGGCGGCCGCGCCGACGTCGTCCGGCACGAAGGACACGTCCGACGGGTCGTCCGAGGGGCCGTAGGCGTACACGACCGGCACCGGCAGGTCCTTGCTCACCGACGGCCGCGGGCTCGTGCTCTCGCCCACCACGATCAGCCCGTCCACCCGGCGCGACAGCAGCGCCCGCACGTGGTGCTGCTCCCTGATCGCGTCGCCGCGCGCGTCGCAGAGCAGCACGGCCATCTCGCCGGCCCCGAACGCGTCCTCCGCCCCGAGGAGCACCGGAATGCCGAACCGGCCGACGCTGTCGGAGGTCAGCAGGCCGACCGTGCGCGTCTGTCCTGAGATCAGCCCCCTGGCCAGGGCGTTCGGCTGGAAGGAGAGCTCCGCCGCGGCGGCGAGCACCCGCTCGCGCGTCGCGGCCCGCACGTCCTGGCGCCCGTTGAGTGCTTTGGACGCCGTGGCGATCGAGACCCCCGCCAGCGAGGCCACATCGGAGATGGTCGCCCGCTTACTCGCCATGTTTCGAAACCCTTTTCGTCACCTGTGAACTGCATAGAACCCTAGCACCCATTGACATGGACTCTTGTTTCTTCTACGTTTCCGAAAACCTTTAAGTCCAGGAGCACAACATGAGACGAAGGCTGGCCGGGATCTCCCTCCTCGGTGTGTTAGCGCTCACAGCGGCGGCCTGCGGCAGCGGCGGCGGTGGTGGTGGTGGGGGCAGCACGCCGTCGGCGGAGAGTCCCGTGACGATCACCATGTGGACCCGTGCGGCCACCCAGACGCAGAGCGAGCGGCTGGTCAAGGCCTACAACAGCAGTCACAAGAACATTCAGGTCAAGCTCACCGTCATCCCGACCGACAACTACCAGCCGCGCATCGCCGCGGCGGCCGGTGCCAAGCAGCTCCCCGACGTGTTCGCGGCCGACGTCATCTTCGTCCCGAACTACACCTCTCAGGGTCTGTTCATGGACATCACGGACAGGGTCGCGAAGCTGCCGTTCAAGGACGGCCTGGCCCCCTCTCACATGAAGCTCGGAACGCTCGACGGGAAGATGTACACGCTCCCGCACACGCTCGACCTGTCGGTCTGGTTCTGGAACAAGGACCTCTACCAGAAGGCCGGGCTCGACCCGGAGCAGGGGCCGAAGTCGCTGAAGGAGTTCGCTCAGCAGGCGACCACGATCCAGGAGAAGCTCGGCAAGGACGGCAAGGTCCACGGCACCTTCTTCGGCGGCAACTGCGGCGGCTGCTACGTCTTCACATTCTGGCCCTCCGTCTGGGCCGGCGGCGGCCAGGTCATGAACGCCGAGGGCACCCAGTCGCTCAACGACCAGGCCGCGATGACCGACGTGTTCAAGATCTGGCGCGACCTGTACGACAAGAAGGTCACCGGGCCGACCGCCAAGGAGGAGCAGGGCCCGACCTGGACCGGTTTCTTCCCCAAGGGCGAGATCGGCGTCATGCCGATGCCCTCCACCACGCTCGGTCTCATGCCCAAGGACATGAAGATCGGCGTCACCCCGATCGCCGGCCCCGACGGCGGCGAGTCCACGTTCGTGGGCGGCGACTCCGTCGGCATCTCCGCCACGTCCAAGAACCCGGACGCGGCCTGGGACTTCCTGTCCTGGACGGTCTCCGACGACGCCCAGGTCGAGGTCATGGCCAAGAACAAGGACGTGCTCGCGCGTACCGACCTGGCCAGCAACAAGTACTCCGCGGAGGACCCGCGCGTGGTGCTGATCAACTCGCTGGTGGCCAAGGGCCAGACGCCGTACGCGCTGCGCTTCGGCCAGACCTTCAACGACCCGCAGGGTCCGTGGCTGCGCTACGCGCGCGAGGCCGTGTTCGGTGACGCCTCGAAGCTCCCGCAGCTCAACGCCGAGATCACGAAGTCACTTCAACAATGACTCTGACGATGAACCGAACCGGGCGGCGGGCGGCGCACTCCGCGCCTTCCGCCCGGTGGCGGAGCAGGAAGGTACAGGGCTGGCTGTACACGGCTCCGACGGCCGTCATCGTGGGCGTGCTCTTCATCGCGCCCCTCGTGCTGGTCGTCTGGATGTCACTGAACCGCTGGCCCCTGCTCGGTCAGGCCACGTTCAACGCCCCCGACAACTACCTCAAGATCGGCGACAACCCGCTCTTCATCGACGCGATCCTCTTCACGCTCAAGTACACGGCCATCACGACCGTCCTGCTGTCGGCCGTGGCGCTCGGTCTCGCCATGCTGGTGCAGGACCGCAAGCCGGGCATCGGCTTCTTCAGGACCGCGTTCTTCCTGCCCGGCGCCGTGGGCTTCGCCGCCGCCGGTCTGCTGTTCTACGGGATGCTGAACAACGACTTCGGCCCCATCGACCCCCTGCTCCAGGCGCTGCACATCACCAGCGAGCCGGTCAAGTGGATCGGCACGCCGAACATGGCGCTGTTCTCCACGATCACCCTGGTGCTGTGGCGCTTCGCCGGGTTCAACATGCTCATCCTGCTGACCGGCCTGCAGGCCATCCCGACCGAGGTGTACGAGGCCGCGAGGAGTGACGGCGCGAACCGCTGGCAGATCTTCACCAAGATCACGCTCCCGCTGCTGCGCCCGACGCTGGCGCTGATGCTGATCCTCAGCGTCACCGGCTCGCTGCTGGCCTTCGACCAGTTCTTCGTCTTCACCAACGGCGGCCCCGACAACAGCACGGTCTCGATGGTCATGGTCGTCTACCGCGACGCGTTCTTCCGCTTCGACCTCGGCGGCGCGGCGGCGCTCTCGGTCGTCCTGCTGGTCGCCCTCGTCGGGCTCAACACGCTGATGATGCGGAGGCTGCGATGAGCCGTTACCTCACGCTGTCCGCCCTGGCGGTGCTGTTCCTGTTCCCCTTGGTGTGGAGCGGCTACGCCTCGTTTGAGGAGCCGGGCAACTACCTGGAGATGGCCCGCTTCGGCGAGGGGCTCGGCACGTACGCGACCAACAGTGTGCTCGTCTCGGTGATGACGGTGGCGGGCACGCTGGTCGTCTCCGCGCTCGGCGGCTACGGCTTCGCCCGCTTCGACTTCCCCGGCAAGAACCTGCTGTTCCTGGCCACGCTGGCGATCCTCATGGTGCCGTACGCGACGATCCTGATCCCGCTCTACGTGCTGCTCGGCTACCTCGGCCTGCAGAACTCCCTGGTCGGGCTCTCGCTGGTGTTCGTCATGTTCCAGCTGCCGTTCGCGCTGTTCATGATGCGCAACGCGTTCGAGGCGCTGCCGCGCGAGCTGGAGGAGGCCGCGCTGGTGGATGGCTGCGGCACGTTCAGGGCGTTCGCCAGGATCCTGCTGCACGCCGTGCGGCCCGCGCTGATCACGGTGGGCCTGTTCGCCTTCCTGGCGTCGTGGAACGACTTCTTCGCGCCGCTCATCCTGCTCAACGACGGCGCTTCGTTCACCCTGCCGGTGGCCGTGGTCAGCATGACGCAGCAGACGTTCGGCGCCATCGACTACGGCATGCTCCAGTCCGGCGTCATGGTCATGGCCTTCCCCTGTCTCATCCTCTTCATCGTGCTGCAGCGCCACTACGTGCGCGGATTCATGTCAGGAGCTCTGCGTGGCTAACCCTGTCCTGCCCTCATCGGGCGCCCTGTCCCCCCTCGGCCTCGACGCGGTACGGCTGCTCCCCGGCTTCTGGGGCGACCGGGCCGCGCTCAACCGCGAGGTCACGATCGCCCACTGCCAGGAATGGGAAGAGCGAGAAGGCTGGATCGGCAACTTCCGGGGCGAGCGGCCCCGCCGGGGGCGGGAGTTCAGCGACTCCGAGATCTACAAGCTGCTGGAGGCCATGGCCTGGGCCGACCACCCGGCGCTGCCCGAACTGGCCGCGACCGTGGCCCAGGCCCAGGAGGGCGACGGCTACATCAACACCCGCTGGTCCGGCAGCCGCTACACCGACTTCGAGTGGGGCCACGAGCTCTACTGCTACGGGCACCTGATCCAGGCCGGGGTCGCCCGGCTGCGCATGCACGGCGAGGACCAGCTCACCCAGGTCGTGATCAAGGCCGCGGACCACGTGTGCCGCCGCTTCATGGAGGGCACCCAGACCTGCGGCCACCCGGTGATCGAGATGGCCCTCGTCGAGCTCTACCGCGTGACCGGCACCGAGCGCTACCTGGAGATGGCCCGCCGCTTCGTCGAGCGCCGCGGCCTGCCCGCGCTCGCCGACATCCCCTTCGGCCGTATCTACTACCAGGACGACATCCCGGTCAGGCAGGCCCAGGTGTTCCGCGGGCACGCGGTGCGCGCGCTCTACCTCGCCTCCGGCGTGGTGGACGTGGCGGTCGAGACCGGCGACCAGGAGCTGCTGAAGGCGATCGAGTCCCAGTGGGAGCGCACGGTGGCCCGGCGTACCCACCTGACCGGCGGCATGGGCTCGAGGCATGCCGACGAGTCGTACGGCGAGGACTACGAGCTGCCGCCGGACCGGGCCTACAACGAGACCTGCGCGAGCATCGCCTCCGTCATGCTGGCGCACCGGCTGCTGCTGGCCACGGGCGACGCCCGCTACGCCGACCTCGCCGAGCGCACCCTGTACAACATGCTCGCCACGGGGGTGGCGCTGGACGGCAAGTCGTTCTTCTACGCCAACCCGCTGCAGGTGCGGGTGCCGGCGGTGCCGCTGGAGGGGGTCAACCACGCCGCGGAGGGCGGGCTGCGCTCGCCCTGGTTCGACGTGTCCTGCTGCCCGAACAACATCGCCCGCACGATGGCCTCGCTGGCCGCGTACGTGGCCACGACCACCGCGGACGGGATCCAGATCCACCACCACACGCCGTCGGAGATCCGGCACGACGGCCTGGCGGTACGCGTGGAGACCGGCTACCCGTGGACCGGCTCGGTGAGCGTGCGGGTGCTGGAGGGCGGCGAGGGCCGGATCGGGCTGCGCGTCCCCGCCTGGGCCACGGACGCCACGCTCGCCCACGTCCCGGCGTCCTCGCCGGAGGCGCCGCTGGCGGAGAGCCCGGCGGTACGCCCGGTGGATCCCGGTTACGCCTACGTCGAGGGGCCGTGGCGGGCCGGTGACGAGATCCGGCTGGAGCTGCCGATGGCGCCCAGGTGGACGATGCCCGATCGGCGGATCGACGCGCTGCGGGGGAGCGCGGCGGTGGAGCGGGGGCCGCTGGTCTACTGCGCCGAGTCGGTGGCCGACGAGCCGGCGCTGGGCGACCTGACCGCGCGGGTCCAGCCGCCCGTGGAGCACCACGAGGCGGACGGCGTGGTGGAGCTGGAGGTGGAGGCGTCGCTGGGCGCCGGCGCCGGCAACGGCTGGCCGTACGCGCCCGCCTTCGACGGGCAGGCGGGTGGCGCCGGCGTCAGGCTCCGGCTCGTGCCCTACCACCGGTGGGGCAACCGCGGCCCCGCGACCATGCGTGTCTGGCTACCGATCTAGGAGAGGCAAGTGCGTAAACCGTTGGTGTGCTTAGCTGTGTTAACGCTCACAGCTTCGCTTGCCGCGTCACCTTCGTACGCCGCCCAGGACGACCTGGGGATGCCGGTGTTCACGGGCGCAGACCCGGTGCCCGCCGAACCCGTGGCGTACCACCCCCGCAAGATGATGGAGGAGATCTACAAGAAGGAGAAGGGCGGCGACTCGTACTGGATCGACCGCATGCTGGCCCGCCCCGGCGACGATCCGGCGGGCCCGTGGTTGATGACGCGCGGGCGGGCGCTGTTCATGAAGGAGCACGACCCCTCGGTCATCGGCTTCGGTGGGTTCGTGGCGTATTGGGAGAGCATCGACAACCGCGGCGCGTACGAGGTCTCGCTGGGCACCCAGCTCGCCGAGGACGTCTCCAAGCGCCTGCAGATGCCCAGCCACTGGACCGGGCAGTACACGGGTGACGGCCTGTCGGTCGGGGTGAAGAAGTTCATCACCCACGAGAACGTGGCCGTGACGACGCTGGAGATCACCAACACCGGGTCCGCGGCGCGCTCCGTGCCGATCACCGTGACCTCGCCGTACACCAGGACGCCCGACGGCGACCGCGAGCTGACCGGGACCGTCTGGGCCAAGAACAAGCTGACCACGATCTTCCCCCGGCTCAGCGGTGACGGGCTGAAGGTCTCCGACGGCACGCTCAAGGGCTCGCTGACGGTCGAGCCGGGCAAGACCGTGCGGACCAAGGTGCAGATGGGCTTCTTCACCGACGAGCTGCCCGGGTCGCGGGCCGAGTACGACGGCTACAAGGGCCGCTCGCCCGAGACGGCGCTGAGGCGCCAGCTCCAGGACTACAACGCCTGGTGGGCCGAGAACCTGCCCTACATCGACGTGCCCGACGAGAACATCAAGAAGTTCGTGTACTACCGCTGGTGGCTCATGCGCTTCAACTTCCTCGACGCCGACATCCCCGGGAACGACTTCCAGTTCCCCACGTCGGTCGAGGGGGCGCTGGGCTACAACAACGCGATCGTGCTGACCGTGCCGATGTTCGTGCAGGACCTGAAGTACCTGCGGGACCCGATCTACTCGTACGGGCCGTGGGTGTCGGCGGGCGAGGTCTCGCGCAACTCCAAGTACACCGACAACCCGGGCGACCCCGAGAACTGGTCGAACAGCTACACGCAGTACATCTCGGCCTCGGCCCTGGAGAGCTACCAGATCCACGGCGGCCAGCCGTCGATCCTGCGCAACCTGGCCCGCTACGCCGAAAAGGACGTGTACGGGCAGCTCAACGCCTATGACTCCAACAAGAACGGGGTCATCGAGTACGACCGGGAGTACATGACCGGCAACGACGCCGACGCGGTGTCGTTCCACTACTACGGGCGGGCGAACGAGCGGCTCGAAGGCGCGTACGTGTACGCCAACGCGATGGCGGCGGCGCAGGCGTACGAGCTGACCGGCGACGCCCTCAAGGCGGCCGAGATGCGCGGGGTGGCCGACAAGGTCAAGAACGGCATCCTCACGCTGCTCTGGGACGAGCAGAGCAAGCTGTTCAAGCACCGCGACCTCCAGACGGGCAACCTGATCCCGTGGAAGGAGTCCAACAACTACATCCCGTACGCCACCGGGCTCGTGCCGACGGACGACCCGAAGTACCGGGAGGCGCTGCGCCTGTGGACCGACCCGGCGGAATATCCGATCTTCCCGGCGTACACCGCGAACCAGAAGGACAAGGCGGAGGCCGCGGCAGCAGGTAACCCCGGCTCCAACAACTTCTCGCAGATCAACTCCACCCGGAACTTCGCGCTGTTCTCCAAGGCGCTGCGGCAGTACGCCTCGCCGTACATCACCGCCGACCAGTACAAGCAGCTCCTGTACTGGAACGCCTGGTCGCAGTACGTCGGCGGCGACACCCGCTACCCCGACGCCAACGAGTTCTGGGCCGACTGGAACCAGAGCACCAAGTCCATCGGCTACCGCTCCTGGATCCACCACACGATCCTGGGCAGCAGCAACTGGACCGTCATCGAGGACGTCATGGGCCTGCGCCCGCGTTCGGACGGCAAGGTCGAGCTCTGGCCGGTGGACATCGGCTGGGACCACTTCAGCGTCAACGGCATCAACTACCGGGGCCGTGACCTGACCATCGTCTGGGACAAGCCGGGCGACGGCACCAAGCACTACGCCGGGGTGCCCGAGGGGTACTCGATCCTGATCGACGGCAAGCGCAAGGTCACCCTGTCGGGGCTGGCGCACGCCGTCTGGGACCCGGCCACGGGCAAGGTCGAGGGCGGTCAGGTCGTGTACGCCGAGAAGGCCGCCTCGATGAAGGCCCCCGCCCAGGTCGAGCTGACGGGCGACCGCGTCGAGGACCTGTTCCAGAAGGCCGGCGTGGACCTGCGCTCCACCCGCCCGAACCTGGTCAAGTCCGCCACCGCCTCCCACGGCGACCCGGCCGGCGCGGTGGACGGCTTCACGATCAACGAGCCGTACTGGGGCAGCAAGGGCTCCGGCGACGCTCAGGACTGGCTGGCGGCGGACCTCGGCTCGGCCCAGAAGGTCGACCAGGTCAAGCTGTGCTTCTCCAACGACCGCAAGGCGGGCGGCTACCGCGAGCCCGCCTTCTACACGGTGCAGTACCAGGACGGCGACACCTGGAAGGACGTGCCGGGCCAGGCCAGGAAGCCGGCCCACCCGCGGGCCAACCTCAACGTGGTCCGCTTCCCGGCCGTCACGACGCAGAAGCTGCGGGTGCTGGTCACGCACCAGCCCGGTTACGCGACGGGGCTGAAGGAGGTGCAGGCGTACCTGACGGGCGCCGGCGCCGGCCCGGTCGCGAACAAGGCGCCGTCCGTGGTGGTCGTGCCCGATCCCACGTTCAGCCGCCCGGGCCAGGCCAGGTTCGACGCGGTGGTCAAGGACGACGCGTTGCCGTCGGGCAGGCTCACGACCCAGTGGGCCAAGGTCGACGGGCCCGGCGAGGCGTTCTTCACCAACCCGACGGGCACCGACACAGTGGTCTCGTTCTCCGAGGCGGGCGCGTACCGGCTGAAGCTCACGGCCACGGACGGCGAGAAGAGCAGCTCCACGACCGTGACCGTGACCACGACGCCGCAGGCCGCGCAGGTGAACGTGGCTCCCAAGGCCACGCCCACGGCCTCCTACACCTCGCCGTGGGAGAAGGTCACCGCGATCAACGACGGCATCGACCCGCCGCGCTCCAACGACGGCGCCAACCCGCGCTGGGGCACCTGGCCGCAGCAGGGCACGCAGTGGGTGCAGCTCGAATGGCCGTCGGCGGTGCGGGTCAACAAGAGCGACGTGTACTTCTTCGACGACGGCGGCGGCGTGCGCGTCCCCGCCTCGTGGAAGATCCAGTACTGGGACGGCGACTCGTTCGAGGACGTCACCGGCGCCGCCTCCTACCCGAAGGCGGCGGACGCCTACAACACGGTCGCGTTCGACACCGTGACGACCTCGAAGCTGCGCGTCCAGCTCGAGGCCGGCGGGGCGTCGGTCGGCCTGCTGGAGGTCAAGGCGTACGAGGTCCCGCCGGACTCCGTGCGCCCCGTGCACATCCCCACCCTGGCCGGCACGCTGCCGAAGCTGCCCGCCACCGTGGAGACCCTCTACGCGGACGGCACCCGCAGTTCGGCCGCCGTCACCTGGCAGCAGGTGACGTCCGACCAGGTCAAGACCGGCGGCACCAGCTTCACGGTCGTCGGCCTGGCCGAGGGCGTGCGCCAGCCCGCCCAGGCCACCGTGTACGTCCGCACGACCTCGGCGGTGACGATCACCTCGATCGCCGAGGAGGCCGTCGCCACCCGGGCCGGGGTCGCTCCCTCGCTGCCCGGGACCGTCGTGGCGACGTACAACGACGGGTCGAAGGACGGCTCCGTCGAGGTCACCTGGGAGGCGATCAGCCCTGACAAGTACGCCCAGCCGGGCACGTTCACGGTGAACGGTCAGGTGGCGGGCACGACGGTCGCCGCCAAGGCCACGGTTACCGTCGGGTAGCACCGATGCTCCCTGCCCTGGCTCAGCGGCGATCGCGGGCCAGGGCAGGGCCCCGCGGATAACGTCCCGGAAACGCCGTACGGATTCATCCCGATTAAGGGGTCATAATCCTCTTCTACGGGAGGCGTGCCGGGGATCGGAGAGGCGGAGCGCGGGATGGCTGGGGGATTCGCCGAGGTCGCCGATGACGAGAAGCCGGGACGGGGGGTGAGAATCGCCTCCGTGATCATGGCGGTGGTGTCGCCGGCGCTCACCGTGGTCGCGCTGCTGATCTGGGCTGGACTGCCCGAGGCGTGGACGCCCGAGCGGACGGTGTCCCCGCAGACGGCCGCCGCGCTGACGTTCCCCGCGGTCGGCGCGTTCCTCATCTTCCACCGGCCCCGCCTCAACCTGGCGTGGCTGATGTGCGCGGGCGGCCTGGCCGCCGCCGTCAGCGACTTCGCGCAGGCGATGATGTTCCACGCCGCCGCCGGCGGCGACCTCGTCCTCGCGGGCTACCTGCGGCTGCCGGGCCACCTCGGCTGGGCGGTGTGCGGCGTGACGCTCACGATGGTGCTGCCGCTGTACTCGCCCGACGGCCGCCTGCCCTCGCCGCGCTGGCGCCTCGCCCTGGCGCTGGGCGTGGCCTCCATCACGGCCGACTTCCTGCGCGCCGTGTTCCGCGTGCCGGGGCCCGTCGAGGCGTACCCGTACCCCCAGGTCATCCCGAACCCGCTGCAGATCCCCGCGCTGGCCCCGTACGGGCCGACGGTCTCGGCGATCGCCTGGACGGGCATCTACGTCGCCATGGCGCTGTCGGCGCTGTCGCTGACGGTGCGGTTGCGGCACGCGGACTCCGTCACCAGGCGGCAGATCGGCTGGCCGCTGCTGGCGTTCGCCGGCTACATCGTGTTCCTGGTCGTGGCCGCGTTCGTGCCCGCGCTCACGTGGATCGCGTTCGGCTGGGCGGCGATCATCCCGGTCGCGATGGCGTTCTCGGTGATGCGGTACCGGCTCTACGGCATCGACACGGTGATCAGCCGGGCGTTCGTGGCCGCCGGCGTGGTGGCCGTGGTCAGCGCCGTCTACTTCGGCGCGGGCGCGCTGTCCGGCCTGCTCGTCTCCGGGTACGGCCAGGTGGCCGGGATCGCCGCCGCGCTGTTCGCGGGCGCCTTCTTCCAGCCGCTGCGGCGGGCGCTGCAGCAGGCCGTGGATCGGCTCCTGTACGGCGCCGTCGGCGACCCCGGCGTGCTGGCCGAGCGCCTGACCCAGGCGGTCCGGCGCGGCGACCCGGCCAAGGCGCTGACCTCGGTGGTGAGCGTGCTGCGCGACGGCCTGGCGGTCGAGGGCGTGGCCGTGGAGGTGGCCGACGGCGAGCCCCGCTACGTGGAGAACGGCCGGGTGGGCCCGATTCCCCGCGAGGTGCCGCTGGTCTGGCACGGGGAGCGGGTCGGCCGCCTGCTCGTCGGCCTGCCGGGCCCGCGCCGCTTCCCCGCCGCGCACAACGAGCGGGTGCTGGCCACGCTCACCCCGTACGCCGCGGACGTGGCCCACGCGGTGCGGATGGCGGCGGACCTGCAACGTTCCAGGGAGCGCATCCTGACGACCAGGGAGGAGGAGCGCCGCCGCCTGCGCCGCGACCTGCACGACGGGCTCGGCCAGACGCTCTCGGCCATGGCGATGACCATCAACATGGCCAGGCTCAGCCTCAAGAAGTCCCCGGAGGTCGCCGACGAGCTGCTACGGGAGCTGCACACGGGCATGGGCGCGGTCACGGGGGACATCCGCGAGCTCGTGTACGGCCTGCGCCCGCCCGCCCTCGACGACCTCGGCCTGGTCCGCGCGATCGGCGACCTGGCCGGGCAGTCGGCGCCGCCGGCGGAGGTCGAGGTGCAGGGCGAGCTGTCGGAGCTGCCCGCGGCCGTCGAGGTGGCGGTCTACCGGATCATCCAGGAGGCGCTCACCAACGTCCGGCGGCACGCCCAGGCGTCCAGCTGCCGGATCGTCCTGCAGCGGGAGCGGTCGGTGCTGCGCGTGCTGATCGCCGACGACGGCAAGGGGCTGCCCGAGGAGCATCGCGCGGGCGTGGGGCTCGGCTCGATGCGCGAGCGGGCGGCGGAGCTGGGCGGGATCTGCGTGGTCGGCGGCGAGCCCGGGGCCGGGACGCGCGTGGAGGTCATGCTGCCGCTCCTGACCGCGCCTCCGGCTGACATGAGCGTTCACTCATGACATTTGCGCAGCTCAGTATTGGTGTTCATGCCTTGGCCCCCGCATAGTGGGCGCATGAAGTCCTCGCTGAAGGTCGCGGTCGTCGGGGACCACGACAAGACGTTCGTCCCGCACGTGGCCACCGACGGCGCGCTGGGCCACGCCGCCGATCACCTGGGAATCACGGTCGAGGTCCGCTGGCTGGCCACCGAGCCGCTCGAATCCGACCTGTCCGGCGTGCGGGCCGCCGACGTGCTGTGGTGCGCCCCTGGGAGCCCGTACCGCAGCCTGCGCGGCGCGCTGGCCGCGCTCCGGCACGGTCGCGAGCACGGCGTGCCCACCCTGGGGACGTGCGGCGGCAGCCAGCACATGGTGATCGAGTACGCCCGCCACGTGCTCGGGTTCGAGGACGCGCAGCACGCCGAGTACGACCCGTACGCGTCCAACCTGTTCATTTCCGAGCTGACCTGCTCCCTCGCGGGCCGGACCATGCCGGTCACGCTCACGCCGGGCTCCACGGTGGCGGCCCTGTACGGCGAGAGCGAGGTGAAGGAGCAGTACTACTGCAATTTCGGCCTCAACCCGGCCCACCAGAGCGCCCTGCACGAGGGCGGCCTGCGCGTGACGGGCCGTGTGACAGGCAGGGACGACAGCGGCGAGGCCCGGGTGCTGGAGCTGCCCGGCCACCCGTTCTACCTGGCCACGCTCTTCGTGCCGCAGACGAGATCGCTGCCCGGACGGCCGCACCCGCTGGTCGTGGGGTTGCTGCGCGCGGCGCTATGACGTTCACGCAGCTCAGGATCCTGCTGGCGGTCGCGCGTACCGGCAACATGACCCGCGCGGCCGAGGAGCTGAACACCACGCAGTCCGCGGTCAGCCACGCCCTGCGCGGCCTGGAGAGCGAGCTCGGCCTCTCCCTGCTCGTCAGGGGGAGCCACGGGGTGCGCCTGACCAGCGCCGGGCGGGCAGTCCACCGCCGTGCAACGCTCATCCTCACCCAGCTCGAAGCGCTGGAGCAGGAGGCGGCCGCGGCGCGCGGGGCGGACACCGGCAGCCTGCGCGTGGGCGTCATCCCCAGCGCCAACGCGCGCCTGCTGCCGCGGATCCTGCGGCTTTACGGTGAGTCGCACCCGCGCGTGCGGCTCACCGTGATCGAGGGGTCGGACGGGGAGGTGATCGACTGGCTCCGGACCGGGGCCGCCGACGTCGGCACCCTCACGGCAGGCGCCGTGCCCGCTGACATGGCCACCGACGTGGCGGGGCTGGTCACGCGCCCGCTGGCCACCGACCGGATGCTGGCCGTCCTGCCCAGCGGTCACGCGCTGGCCGAACATGCTTCCGTGCCGGTCGCCGAGCTGGCCAGGCACCCGTTCATCATGTCGACGGGCGGGTGCGAGCCGCTGATCGCGGCCCTGGCTCGGGCGGCGGGGGCGAGCCTGCGCTGCCACTACCGCGTCCGCGACACCGGCAGCATCCTCGCCATGGTCGCCGAGGGGCTCGGCGTGACCGTCGTCCCCGAGCTGTCGCTGCCCGCCCACCACCCGGGCGTCCACGCCGTCCCCCTCGAACCGGCCTCCGAGCGCACCATCCTGCTGGCCCTCCCGGCCGACCCGCTCCCCGCGGCCACCGCGTTCGCCGAGCTGGCGGGGCTGCTCGGCACTTCCTGAACAGCGCTTGGGCTGCGGTTTTGCGGGCAGGTTGCACTTGAGCGAACAAATCAAGCCGCAGGGGAGGCGAGATGCGTTCATCCATCCCTCTGGGCCGCATCGGGGGCGTGCGGGTGGGGCTCAATGTCAGCGTGCTGGTGATCGTCGCGATCCTGGTGTTCGGGCTGGGTTTCGGACGGTTCCCCGCGGTCTTCCCCGGCTACCCGCGGGCCGCGTACGTGCTGGCCGGGCTGGCGGCGGCGGTGCTGTTCATGGCCTCGCTGCTCGCGCACGAGCTGGCGCACGCGCTCGTAGCCCGGCACGAGGGCGTCGAGGTGTCGCGGATCACGCTCTGGCTGCTGGGCGGGGTCGCGGAGCTACGCGGCGAGCCCCGGTCGCCGGGTGCGGATCTGAAGATCGCCGTGGTGGGGCCCGCGACGAGCCTGCTGGCCGGCGTGGTGTTCGGGGCGGTCGCCTTTCTGGTCTCCGGGGCGGCGCTGGCAGGCGGCATGTTCGCCTACCTGGCCGGGGTGAACGTGCTCCTCGCCATCTTCAACCTGGTGCCGGCCGCCCCGCTGGACGGCGGGCGGGTGCTGCGGGCGATCCTGTGGGCGCGGTGGCACGACCGGGCGCGGGCGGCGATCGCCGCGGCCCGGGCCGGGCGCTGGTTCGGATATGTGCTCATCGCGATCGGCTTCCTGCAGGTGGTCACCGGGCGCAGCTTCGACGGGCTGTGGCTGGCGCTGATCGGCCTCTTCCTGGTGAACGCCGCCAGCGCCGAGGAGCAGCAGACCCGGCTCGGCACCGCGCTGCACGGGGTCCGCGTCGAGGAGGCGATGTCGGGGCACCCCGTGGTCGCCTCGCCGGACGAGACCGTGTCCGGCCTCATCGACCGGGTCGTGATGCGGCACCGGCTGTCCACGTATCCGCTGGTCGCCGCGGACGGGACCTTCGCCGGCCTGGTGACGCTCAACCGGATCCGCCGGGTCGAGCCGGAGCGCCGGGGCACGACCCGGCTCGCCGACATCGCCTGCCCGCCGGAGGAGGTGCCGCGGGCCCGGCCCGACGAGCCGCTGACCGACCTGCTGGCCAGGATGGAGGGGAGCGCCGACGGGCGCGCGGTCGTGCTCGACCCGGCCGGGCGGCTGATCGGCCTGCTGACCCCCACCGACATCAGCCGGACGATCCAGATGGCGGACCTGCACGCCACGCTGTCGGGGCCGCGCGGCGCCGATCTCGCCCCGCCGTACCACGGCCACCACCGCGACGCCGCGTAGGCCTTAGGGAAGCCGTAAGGAATCCTTAAACGCTGTCCGCCAGGCTGAAGCCACAGAAGGACGGCAGGGCCCGCAAGGCCCTCACGGCGAGATGGAGTGGCGAAAATGGCGAGCAAGCTGGTGGTTTCGACCTTCCTGTCCCTTGACGGCATCATGCAGGGCCCCGGCGGACCCGGCGAGGACGACTCCAACGACTTCCCGCACGGCGGCTGGCTGCCGCCGTACGTGGACGAGGGGTTCGGCCGCATCATGGGGGAGCAGCTCGAGCGGGCGGACGGCATGCTCCTGGGCCGCCGGTCGTACGACATCCTTTCGTCGTACTGGCCGGACGTGCCCGACGAGGAGGGCGGCGCCAAGATCAACGGCATGCCGAAGTACGTCACCACGAGGACCCCGATGACCGCCGACTGGCGCAACACGCGGGTCCTGGTGGGTGAGGCGGCCGAGACGGTGGCCGAGCTCAAGAAGAGCACCGACGGCGAGATCCTCGTCCAGGGCAGCAGCGACCTCCTCCGCACGCTGCAGCGGGCCGAGCTGATCGACGAGTACCGCCTGCTGGTCTTCCCCGTCATCCTCGGCGAGGGCAAGCGGCTCTTCGCCGAGGGGACCGCTCCGGCCGGGCTGAAGCTCACCGGATCGACCGCCACCGACGCCGGCGTGGTCTACGTCACGTACGAGTGGGCCGGCAAGCCCTCCTACGGCGCAGTCGCATAGCGCGGCAACATAGTGCGGCTTTGACGCATTTTGATATGTTCCTGATGGGTGTGCCGGGAAGTCTGGTCGGCGATCGTGCCGTCGTTCCCGGAGGTCGCCCCTCATGCTCATC
Source organism: Nonomuraea sp. NPDC051941 (assembly GCF_044593615.1). NCBI lineage: Bacteria > Bacillati > Actinomycetota > Actinomycetes > Streptosporangiales > Streptosporangiaceae > Nonomuraea > Nonomuraea sp. NPDC051941. Next base: position 9,119 of record NZ_JBIUCF010000048.1, on the reverse strand, counting down.
GAGTCGCCATGACCGCCACCGCCTGGGTGGCGGTGGCCGCCTTCCTCTTCGCGTACACGCTGATCGCCACCGAGAAGGTGCACCGGGTCGCGGCGGCGCTCGGCGGGGCGGGGGTCATGCTACTGATCCACGCCACCGACGGGAGCGCGGCGTTCTTCGACGAGCACACCGGGATCGACTGGAACGTGATCTTCCTGCTGCTCGGCATGATGGTCATCGTCGGTGTCCTGAAACAGACCGGGATATTCGAATATTTGGCGATCTGGTCGGCCAAGCGGGCTCGCGGGCAGCCGTTCCGGCTCATGGCGCTGCTGATCGTGATCACCGCCTCCGCCTCCGCGCTGCTGGACAACGTCACCACCGTGCTGCTGATCGCCCCGGTGACGTTCCTGGTGTGCGAGCGGCTGGCGCTGCCGGTGGCGCCGTACCTGATCGCCGAGGCCATGGCGTCCAACATCGGCGGCGCGTCCACGCTGGTCGGCGACCCGCCGAACATCATCATCGGCAGCCGCGGCGGCCTGACGTTCAACGACTTCCTCGCGCACATGGCGCCGCTGATCGTCGTGCTGGTGGTGGTGTTCGTCGGGCTGTGCCGGTGGTTGTTCAGGGCGTCGTTCAGCTACGACCCCGAGCGGGTCGCGGAGATCATGTCGCTGAACGAGCGGGAGGCCATCGCCGACCGCAAGCTCCTGTGGCAGTCGCTCGCCGTGCTGGCCCTGGTACTGGCCGCGTTCGTGCTGCATCCCGTGCTGCACTACGCGCCGTCGGTCGTGGCGCTGCTGGGCGCGGGGGTGCTGGTGGCGGCCACCAGGGTGACGACCGAGGAGGCCATCCGCGAGGTCGAGTGGCCGACGCTGGTGTTCTTCGCGGGGCTGTTCGTCATGGTGGGGGCGCTGGTGGAGACCGGGGTGATCGGCCAGATCTCGAAGGCCGCCTCCGAGGCCACCGGCGGCCGGCTCGGCCTGACCACGATGCTGCTGCTGTGGGTCTCGGCCGGGCTGTCCGCCGTCGTGGACAACATCCCGTACGTCGCCACCATGAGCCCCATCGTGGCCGACCTCGTCCAGGCCAACGGGGGCAACGGCCCCGCCCAGGTGCTGTGGTGGGCGCTGGCCATCGGGGCCGACCTGGGCGGGAACGCCACGGCCGTCGGGGCGGCGGCCAACGTCGTCGTCATCGGCATCGCCGCCCGTAACGGCACCCCGATCAGCTTCTGGCAGTTCACCAAGTACGGGCTGGTCGTCACGCTCGTGACCGTCGCGCTGTCGGTGCCGTACCTGTGGCTGCGCTACCTCATCTGAGCTACCTCATCTGAGCGGCAGCACGTCCACGCCTTGCTCGTCGTCGCCGCGCGGCCCGAAGATGCGGCGCTCGCTCTCCTCGATGCGCACGTCGTTGATGCTCGCCTCCCTGCGCCGCATCAGCCCCGACTCGTCGAACTCCCACTGCTCGTTGCCGTAGCTGCGCCACCACTGCCCGGAGGCGTCGCGGCACTCGTACTGGAACCGGACCGCGATGCGGTCGCCCAGCACGCCCCACAGCTCCTTGCGCAGGGAGTAGTCCAGCTCCCGTTCCCATTTGCGGCGCAGGAAGTCCCTGATCGCGTCGCGGCCGGTCACGAACTCGTCGCGGTTGCGCCACACCGAGTCCTCCGTGTACGCGAGCGCGACGCGGTCGGGGTCGCAGGTGTTCCAGGCGTCCTCGGCGGCCTGCACTTTGACGCGCGCGGTCTCCTCGGTGAACGGCGGGACGGGCGGACGTGACATGGTCGCCTCCTCGGCACTGCTTCAGAGAGGCAGCAGCTTATCGAGCGTGATCGGCAGGTCCGTGACACGCCTGCCCGTGGCGTGGCGCACGGCGTTGGCCACGGCCGCGCCCACGCCCGTGATGCCGACCTCGCCCACCCCGATCAGCCCGAGCGGCATCGTCGGGTCCGGCTCGTCCAGGCAGTGCACGTCGATGCGCGGGACGTCGGCGTGCACGGGCACGTGGTAGTCGGCCAGGCTGGCGTTGACGATCCGCCCGCTGCGCGGATCGACCAGCGTCTCCTCCGACAGCGCCAGGCCGATGCCCATCACGATGCCCCCGCGCAGCTGGCTGGCCACCGTCTTCTCGTTGATCACGGTGCCGACGTCGAACACGCCCGTCCAGCGCGAGACCCGTACCTCGCCCGTGTCGCGGTCCACCCGCACCTCGCAGAAGTGCGCCCCGCTCGCGGCCTTCACCCACCGGCTGCGGTCGCGCACGGTCTTCGCCATGAACCTCAGCATGCCGCCCCCGGCCGCGGCCTCCAGGTGGTCGCGGCCCGCCCGGGTCAGGATCGCCGCGTACGTCTCGCCCCTGGACCCCTGGTAGAGGCCGCCGTCGCGGGCCTGCGGATCGCGCACGCCGCGCAGTGGGGAGTCCGGCGACTTGCGTGCCAGGTCGAGCGCGGAACGCCGCAGCTTGCGGCAGGCCTCCAGCACGCTGGCCGCCGCGCTCGCCGTCTGCCCGGAACCGCCCGCCATCGGGCCCGCGGGGAGCTCGGAGTCGCCGATCTCGACGCGTACCGACTCCAGCGGCACCCCCAGCTCGTCCGCGGCGATCTGCGCCTGCACGGTCGCCGCGCCCACGCCGATCTCGTGCAGGCCGCACCGCACCACGACCCCACCGTCCGCGCCCAGCCGTACGGTGACGCTCGCCGGGAGCTGGAACGCCGGGTGGTACGCCGACGCCACCCCCATGCCGACCAGCCACCGCCCGTCGCGCATCGAGCCGGGCCGCGGATCGCGCTCACGCCACCCGAACCGCTCCGCCCCCACCTCGTACGCCTCGCGCAACATCCGGTGCGCGAACCGTTTGCCGTCCATCGGGTTACGCGCCGGCTCGTTGAGCATCCGCAGCTCGATCGGATCCATGCCCAGCTCGCAGGCCAGCTCGTCCATGGCCGATTCCAGGGCATAGGTGCCGATGGACTCGCCCGGGGCCCGCATGAACGTGTTGGAGATCAGGTCGAGCTGGACGAGGCTCTGGCGCAGGCGGATGTTCGGGGAGTCGTACAGGTGCCGGGAGGCCGAGGTGATCTGCTCGCCGCCGCCGCCGACCCGGCCCGTCCTGGCGACGCTGGTGTGGATCAGCGCGGTCAGCTTCCCGCCGGATTCCGCGCCCAGCGCGACCCGCTGAGTGCTCGGGGTCCGGCCGCCGACCGTGTGGTAGACGCCCGCCCGGGTGAGCGCCAGCCGTACCGGGCGCTTGGTGGCCCGGGCGGCCAGCACGGCGAGCAGCGTGCCCGCCCACACCGAGCCCTTGCCGCCGAACCCGCCGCCCACGTAAGGGGACAGCACGTGGATGTTCCGCTCGGGAACGCCGAACCGCTGCGCGAGATGGCTGCGCAGCCACGTGATGCTCTGCGTGCTCTCGTGCAGGGTCAGGCGGTCGCCGTCCCACACGGCGGTCGCCGCGTGCGGCTCGATCGCGTTGTGGTTGTGCGGCGGCGTGGTGAAGCGCAGGTCCACCGAGACCGCCGCGGCCGCCAGCGCCGCCTCCGCGTCCCCCTTGTCCGCCGCCGCCGGCATCAGCGCGTTGCCCTTCTGCGGGGTGGCGTTCGGCTCCTCGGCAGCGAAGTCCACCACGGCGGGCAGTTCCTCGTACGTGATCCGCACCAGGCCCGCCGCGTGCCGCGCGGCCTCGGGCGACTCGGCCACCACGACCGCCACGGGCTGGCCGTTCCAGTGCACCTCGTCCGTGGCCAGGTAGTTGACCGACGTCCCGATGACCATCGTGCTGAGGTTCAGCAGGCTCCGGGAGGGCGGGGGCTTCATCGCGGGGGCGTTCTCGTGGGTGAGGACCTCGATCACGCCCTTCGCCGCGCGGGCCGCGTCCGCGTCGACGGCGGTGATGCGGCCGCGGGCGATCGTGGAGTGCACGAGGGCGGCGTGGGCGAGGTCCGGATAGTCGTGCTCCGCCGCGAAACGGGCCCGGCCGGTGGTCTTGTCCCGGCTGTCGAGCCGGTCGACGGGGCGGCCGACGTACTTGATGCTCATGCCGGCTCCCTCAACGTCTCGATGCTCATGCCGGGCCCCTCAGCGTCTTGATCTTCATGCCAGCTCCCTCAGCGTCGCCACGATCGTGGCCCTGGCCAGGTCCACCTTGAACGCGTTGCCCGGCTGGACCGTCGCTGGCGCCAGCTCGGCGTCGGCCGCGCGGCCGAACGCCTCCTCGGTCGCCGGGCCGCCGACCAGGACCCGTTCCGCCTCGAGGGCCCGCCACGGCTTGGTCGCGACGCCGCCCAGCGCCAGGCGGGCCGCCGTCACGGTCCCGTCGCGCACCTCCAGCGCCGCCGCCACCGAGACCAGGGCGAACGCGTACGACGCCCGGTCCCGCACCTTGCGGTAACGGGAGTTGGCCGCGACCGGCGCGGGCGGCAGTTCGACCGCCGTGATCAGCTCGTCTTCGGCCAGCGCGTTCTCGACCTGCGGCGTGTCGCCCGGCAGCAGGTGGAAGTCGGCCAGGGGGATCCGCCGCGTGCCGCGCACGCTCCGCACCTCGACCGTGGCGTCCAGGGCGGCCAGCGCCACGCACATGTCGGACGGATGCGTGGCGATGCAGCTCTCGCTCACGCCCAGGACCGCGTGCCCGCGGTTGAACCCGCCGAGCGCGTCGCAGCCGCTGCCCGGCTCGCGCTTGTTGCAGGCGTGGGCCTGGTCGTAGAAGTAGTTGCAGCGGGTACGTTGCAGCAGGTTGCCGCCGACGGTGGCCATGTTGCGCAGCTGGGGGGAGGCGCCGGCGAGCACGGCCTGCGACAGGACCGGGTAGCGGGCGCGGACGCGGCGGTCGGCGGCGAGCGCGCTGTTGCGTACCAGCGCGCCGATCCGCAGGCCGCCGCCGGGCAGCTCGTCCACCTCGTCGAGCGGCAGGCCGGTGAGGTCGACCAGCGTTTCGGGATGTTCGATGCCCTCGCGCATGAGGTCGACCAGATTCGTCCCTCCGCCCAGGAACTTGACGGTGGGGCCGGCCGCTTGCAGGGCCTCGTCGATGTCGAGCGGCTTCACGTACGTGAACGGCTTCATGGCGCCTCCTGCGCGGCGACGTCCTTGATGGCGTCGAGGATGCCGTTGTAGGCGCCGCACCGGCACAGGTTCCCGCTCATGCGCTCCCTGATCTCGTCATCGGTCAGCTCGATGCGCTCTGTCGTGGGGGTGACGGCACTGGGCATGCCGGCGGCGTGCTCGGTCAGCATGGCGACGGCCGAGCAGATCTGGCCCGAGGTGCAGTAACCGCACTGGAACCCGTCATGGCGCACGAACGCCTCCTGCATCGGGTGCGTGCCGTCCTCGCCCTTCGCGATCCCCTCGATCGTGGTGATCTCCTTGTCGGCGTACTGCACGGCCAGGGCCAGGCAGGCGTTGATCCGCACCCCGTCCGCGAGAACCGTGCACGCGCCGCAGGCACCCTGGTCGCAGCCCTTCTTCGGGCCGGTCAGCCCGAGGTGGTCGCGCAGCGCGTCGAGCAGGCTGACCCAGGGCTCGATGTCGAGGGTCCGGGTGACGCCGTTCACCCGCATTTGTAGCTCTGTCACACGTTTCTCCCCTCCGTAGGATGCCGACGCTAACAGAACGGTGTTTCCTTAACAAGAGAACGTCGTCCTCTAAAGTCTGGTCACCTATGCTGGAGCGCGACATGAAGCGGGCATTCGTCCGGGCCAGGCGGCCGGAGCACAAGCAGCAGCGGCGCGAGGAGATCCTCGCGGCCGCCCGCGATCTCGCCATGGCCTCGGGGGTTCGGAACGTCAGCCTGGGGGCGGTCGCGGAGGCCGTCGGGCTGGCGAAGTCCAACATCATGCGCTATTTCGGGACTCGCGAGGAGATCTACCTCATCCTGGCCGCCGACGAGTGGCACCAGTGGGCGGCGGCCGTAACCGCCCGCCTCGACGCCCCGCCGGGCGGGGTTGCGTCGGGTGGGGTCGCAGCGGGCGGGGTCGCAGCGGCGCTCGCGGAGACGATCGCGGACCGGCCGCTCCTGTGCGACCTCCTCAGCCAGACCGCGACGACCCTGGAGCACAACGTCTCCGTCGAGGCGGCCCGCACGTTCAAACGCGCCATCCATGCCGTCATCGCCGACCTGGGCGAGCAGGTCGCCCGAGTGACCGGCTTGACGGCCGACGAGGGAACGGAACTGGTCGCGGCCGCCACCGCCCTGGCCAGCGTCCTCTACCCCGTCGCGAACCCCTCTCCGGTGCTCGCCGAACTCTACGCCCAGGACCCCGACATCGCCGCGACCTGCCCCGACTTCGTCCCCACCCTCGTCCGCGCCCTCAAGGCACTCCTCGCTGGCCTCCCCACGCTCAGAGAGGACTGAGCCCGCGGATGGTGACGGTCGGCGTCGATCTCGCCGCGGAGGCGGTGCGAACCGCGGTGGCCTGGCTCGACTGGTCGACCGGACGCGCGCGGCTCGTCAGGGTGGTGGCCGGGGCGGACGACGCCCTGATCGTCGAGGCGGTCATGGCCGCGGACAAGGCGGGGATCGACTGCCCGCTCGGCTGGCCCGACCGGTTCGTCGACTTCGTCACCGCCCACCGCACCGGTCACGTCCAGGTGCCGCCGGACCTGGCAGGCCGGGCCTGGCGCCGCGACCTGGCACTACGGGTCACCGACCAGGTCGTACACCAGCAGACCGGCCTGACCCCGCTGAGCGTGTCGGCCGACCGCATCGCGCACGCCACCATGCGCTGCGCCGCCCTCCTGGCCGAGCTCGCCCGCCGAGACCACCCGGTCGACCGCCGCGGCGCCGGCGCCGTCGTGGAGGTCTACCCCGCAGCCTGCCTGAAGCAGTGGGGCCTGCCGCACCGCGGCTACAAGCGCACCGCGAACCTCGCCGAGCTGGGCCACCTAGTGGACCGGCTCCAGGAGGCGGCGCCATGGCTGGACCTGGGCGAACACGAGCCCCTCTGCCGGGCCTCGGACCACGTCACCGACGCCGTCGTGTCGGCCCTCGCCGCCCGCGCCGCCGCCCTCGGCCTGGTCACCGTACCGACGGGGGAGCAGGCGAGCGCGGCGACCACCGAGGGCTGGATCGCCCTGCCCACCACACCCCTGGACCGCCTCGCCACCAACGACCGGGGACGGTCGACCAGATCTTGATCAGCTGCCCACGGAACGCCGCCGAGCGTGCCACCGAAGGGACGTCCCAGCTCGCCGGAGGCTGATAGGTCCAGGTCGGCGTACAGGGCGGCTTGCCGTCGTAGGGGATCATCTCGCGGTCGCCACGCTCGTGGGCGGCGATCGCCTCGGCCACGCGGCTCGGAAACTCCTACGCCGCAGGCGGCATCATGCGTAGTTGTAGTCTGTATATATCGCCATATATATGCAGATTCCTCTCGAATCAGTGCCGCAGGCGCGTCCCAGAGCCCGGGCTCCGCAGGATCGCACTTGACCCCGACGGAGACCCTGGTGACGTGGTGAAGGGCAGGGAATGGGGATGGGCGAACGGCGTGCGCAAGATCCGCGGATCATGCGGACGGACCTGGTTTCCGAGCAGCGGAAACGGCTCCTGGCGGTGGTCGGTGACGATCTGTGGGGGATCGAGGTCCTGCGGTTCGCGATCCAGCAGGCGGTGGCTGAGCTTGCCGGGCTGGGCGGCATGGTGCATCTTGGCAGTCCCGGCTACGGCGGCGGGTTGCGCCTGGCGGTGGCCAGCGGATTCCCCCCGGCCTTCACCCGGGTGTGGGAGCGCATTGACGGGAACGGTCCGCTCGCCCCGGCGCGCGCGTTCCGGGACGGTGGGTTCGTGCGGGTGTCCATGGCGAAGCTCGCCGATGGGATGCCCGAAGATGGTGCGACGGCGAGCCGGCGACCGGACAGGGCCGCAGCCGAATCCTGGTACTGGCCGGTCGGCACGGCGATGGCGGCCGTCCCGCTGTTCGGCCCCGGCGGTCCGATCGGCACGCTCTCGATCGTGACGGCCTCCCCGCACGAGCCGTCGGCCGGGCAACGGGTCTTTCTCGACACGCTGGGCCGCTGGGCCGGCGAGCGTCTGAACAAGTCCACCGCGCCTCCGCCCGGTCCGACCATTCGGGGGCGGCCGGAACAGCCCACCAACTCGCATCCGCAGCAGGACCTGCAGGCGGTCGGCACATGGGACTGGAACATCTGGACCGGTGACGTCATCTGGAACGACGCGATGCTCACCGTGCTCGGCCTCGGTCCGGGCACCTTCGACAGGCGAATCGAGACCTGGATGGGCACCATCCACCCCGAGGATCTGCCGTGGGTGCTATCCGACATCGACGAGGCGATCCGCACGGGGAGGATGCACAGCACCGAGTATCGAGTGTGCCGCCCGGACGGGACGTCCGGCTGGGTGCGAGTCCGTGGCCGACCGGTGTTCGATGAGAACGGTGAACCGGCACACATGGTCGGCACCCTGTGGAACGTCACCAAGACCCATGACGTCCTGGAGACGGTCCTGGAACCGCAGACGCGTGACGGCGAGGGCGCTTCCGTGGCGCGGGCCTCCCATATCAGGCAGTTGACCAGGGCGCTGGCCGAGGCGGTCACCGTTCGAGACGTCGTGGACGCCGCCGCCGATCACATCCTGCCGTTGCTCGGTGCCTCCGGGCTGATACTCGCCTTCCTGGAGGGTGACCACCTGCGGCCGGTCGGGTTCACCGGGTATCCAACGGAGGTCATCGATCAGGTGTCCCAGATGCCGGCCTCCTGGGGACTCCCGATCACGGGGGTCCTGCGGGGGCACTCCCCGATCTTCATCAGCTCGCTCGAGGAGTGCATCGAGTGCTACCCCATGACAGCCGATCTTCCGGTGGTGGGAGACAAACAAGCGTGGGCCTTCCTGCCGCTGATCGCCTCGGGACGCCCCGTCGGCAGCTGCGTCGTCTCCTTCACCGATCCGCGCCAGTTCACGGGCGAGGAGCGCAACCTGCTCACCACGCTCAGCGGGCTGGTCGCCCAGGCCATGGAACGGGCCCGCCTGTACGACAGGGAGCACACGCGCGCCCAGGAACTGCAGCGCGGGCTGCTCCCCCGCGACCTGCCCGACGTGCCCGCGGTCACCGCCGCGGCCCGCTACCTGCCCGCCGGCAAGGACATGGAGGTGGGCGGCGACTGGTACGACGTCATCCCGCT
>NZ_JBIUCF010000047.1:0-115658 GCF_044593615.1 Nonomuraea sp. NPDC051941 | reverse complement strand
GTCAGCGTGGCCTTCCAGTCAGGCCCGCGCAGGTTGATGCTGTCGGTCCCGCTCTACTACTCGGGCGACGAGGCCGGCGGCAGGTTCGCCGTGGTCGGCCGTCCCGCGGTGCTGCCCGCCCCGGGCCCGGCCGACGTGCCGCAGGTCGCCGCGCCGGAGACCGACGAGGCCACCGCGAGCGAGCTCAAAGAGCAACTGAAGGGTTTCTTCACCGACTACGCCTCCGGCGACGCGGCCGGGCTGCAGCGTTACGTCGCCGCGGGCCGGACGCTGCCGAGTTTCGGCGGCACGTTCACGTTCAGGGAGCTGAAGAAGGTCGTGGTGCCTGTGGGGGGTGCCACTCGAGAGATCCAGGCGGTCGTGGTGTGGGTCGTGCCGAACAGCGAGACACCCGCCACCCCTGACGCCACCGATCCCGCGGCTGTGGGCGGCACGCTGGAGATGGCCTACCGGCTGACCGTCGAGAAGCAGGGCGACAAGTGGTTCGTCGCCGACATTCGCGGCGCCGGCCGGGTCGTTGGATAGAGGCACGGCCACGCCGCTCATCGGTACCCCCCGGGAGGACAAGAAGTGACCCTGAAGACCGTTCTGCTCCACCTGATCGAACTGACGCCGACGCCCCCGGCGACCGGCCCGGACACCGGAGGTCTCGCGAACTTCCTGCGCGGGTTCTTCGCCCCGCTGTTCCTCGTCGTCGTCTCGGTGGTCGCGCTCTTCTTCCTCTTCACCCGCGAGATCACACGTTTCGTGCAGTTCCTGATACTGGCTGTGGCCATCGGCGTGATCTTCTACGTTCCCAACATCATCGAGGTGACGGCGAAGGCGATCGCGGGCGCTCTGGGCATCAAGTAAAGGGTTGAGACCGCTCCGCGGCGGTCATGTACGAGCGGGTGGAGAGGAGGACCGGCGTGGACCTGCCCACATATACGAACATCTGGCGGATCGAGAAGCGGCTCTACAAGCTGTACGACCTACGGCTGCCGATGCCGCTGCCGATCGTCTGGATCGGCGTTTTCGTCGGGGTGTTCGTTCCGTGGTCGCTCCTGCTGGTCCTGGTGGGCGTGCCGGTGGAGATGCCGTGGCACGTGCTGTACCTCGTGCCGCCCGGGATCGTGACGTGGTTGTCCACCCGTCCCGTCATCGAGGGCAAGCGGCTCACCGAGCTCCTCGAGTCCCAGCTCCGCTACCTGGGCCAGCCGAAGGCGTGGTACCGCCTCGCGCCCATGTCGGAGCCCGAGACGATCACGTTCTCCGGCCGCGTCTGGCGCACCACCCCCGCGCGGGCCAAGTCGAAGGCGCCCCGCAAGGCCCGCCAGCCGCAGCGGCGGCGCGAGGGCCAGCGGATCGCCGGTCCGCGCCAGGTCCGCCCGGCCGTCGCGGCCGCTGCCGCCGCCGCTTCCCAGGCTCCCGTGGCGGAGCCGACCACCGGCCGCTGGGGCACCCGCCGCGGCACCGCGCCCGCCCTCAAGGCCCGAGTACGCGAGACGGCCCCGCCTTCGGCACCGAGGTCCGGGGTTGGTGCGTTGCGGCGCGAGGAGGCCCTTCCAGGCGGCCCTGGACGCCGCCAGGACGGTCTGCCGCCCGGCGGCCATGAGAGCTCCGAGCCTCCCACCCGGGAATTCGTGGACGCGCGGGATGCCGCGACTCGGGATCGCGGGAACGCCGAGGACGCTGCGGCTTGGGATCGCGGGGACGCGAGGGATGCCGCCGGCCGTGAACGCATGGGGCGGGGAGAGACCGCCGCCGCTCTGGCCGACGTCGGGACCCAGGAGCCCGCTGTCGAGACGCGGGGCCGCGAAGCCGCGGCCGGGGTACGGGGCCAGGAGGCCGCGGGCCGGAACGGGGACGTTCAGGGGCTCGGCTCGGGATCGCCCGACGAGTCGCGTGCCGACCGCGAGGCGGCCGGGGCGGTCAGCGAGACGGAGACCCACAAGCCTGCCGCGGGGAAGCCCATCGACACCGAGGCGCTGCGGCGGTTGCGCCGGCTCGCGGCGAGCGCCGACGCCCCCGCCGAACTTTCGGGTCCTGCGGAGGGCGAGCGGCGGGACCGGGAGCGGGACGAGGAACGACGCGGGGAGGGTCGCGGGGAACGGCGCGAGGAAGGACGTGGGGAAGGCCGCGAGGCAGGGCGCGGGGAACGGCGCGAGGACGAGGTCGCGCGGGACCAGCACCGGAAGGGGCAGCCGCCGCGGCTGGGCCCGTCGCTGGTGCTGTCCGGCCCGCAGCGCGTCTGGCCGCCGCTCAACCCCGACGCCAAGCCGTTGCCCCGCCCCGCCGCCACCAGGCCCGGCACAGAGTCCCCCGACACCACCTCCACCGCCCCGCCCCAGCAGGACACGGCACCGACCACAAGGGCCGACACGCCGGGTGCACCGAGCGATGAGCCCAGCACGACGGCCGACGCGCCGGGTGCGCCGAGTGCGACGGCCGGAACATCGGGTCCGAGCACGACGGCCGACGCTCCGGGTCCGCTGAGCACGACGGCTGACGTGCCCGACGCATCGGGCGACATGCCGGGCGCGGTCGGTGACGCGCCGGACGCGGGCGTGCCGCAGCCGGTGGCCGAGGTCACGGATGCGCGCAGTGGCGTGGACGCCCCGGCTACGGCGGATGACGGGCCGAAGGGCGACACACCGAAGAAGGCCGACGCACGGGAGAAGGCCGACGCACGGGAGAAGGCCGACGACGTTACGGCTGGCGATGCTGCCGAGATGCGCGACGGCGTAAGTGCGCCGAGTGCGCGGGTCGCGGCGCCGAAGGGCGATACGCCGCAGCCGGTCGCTGAGGCCGCCGAAGTGCCCGGCGCTGCCGATACGCAGGCGCCCGATATGCAGACGCCCGATACGCAGACACCCGATATGCAGACGCCCGATGCGCAGGAGCCGGGTGCGGCCGATGAGCGGCCCGAGCGGTCCACGGCTGCCCGGCCTGAGCGGTCGACGGCTGATCGGCCCGAGCGGTCGACGGTGCGGCGGCTCGCGGCGAAGGGCGATGCGCCCGGCGCGGGCGTGCCCGGCACGCGTGGTGACCGAGGTGTGGCGGTCCCTGGCACACGTGGTGACCGGAGCGGGTCCTTCCCCGGCACGCGTGGTGACCGGGGTGCGGGTGTGCCCGACGCGCGCGGTCCGGCGGCCGGTGATCGGCGGGTGGCGGCGAGCGCCGAGGACGGCCGGGTTGCGGCGGCGAATGCCGGTGACCCCCGGAGCGCGGCGGCGAAGGCCGGAGATGGCCGGGGTGCGGCGAGTGCCGGTGACGGTCGGGGTGTCGGGGCGTCGCAGGAGCGTGGGGGCGAGTTCGTCGCTCCCGTGCCCGTCCCCCGCCCAGGTGAAGGCCGGGTGCGGCGGGTCGAGTCCGTGGTGGGGCGGGACTCCGGCGGGTGGCGGAGGATCGCGCAGGTGGTCGTCGGCGGAGGCGGGGTCCGGACCGACGGGTCCGAGATCGACGAGGCCAGGGCCAGGGGCGTGTTCGGCGGCAGCCGCAGGATCGTGGTCCTGGGCTGCACCGGCGGCGCCGGTCAGAGCACGACGGCGCTCATGCTGGGCCACACCTTCGCCAGATACCGCGATGACAGGGTCGTGGCCGTCGACGCCAACACCGGCGGCGGCACCCTGACGAGCAAGATCCAGCCGGAGACGCCCGAAACTCTCACCTCGCTGCTGTCCGGGCTCGACCGCGTCAGCGGGTATCTCACCATGCGTGGGTACACCACGAGGACCGCCTCGGGGCTCGAGGTGATCAGCGCGGACAGCGACGCGGGCGCCGAGCAGCGGCTGGCGGACCGGTCGTTCTTCTCCGACCATCGGTTGGGCGAGTCCATGCGCCTTCTGGACCGCCACTACAAGCTCGCCGTCATCGACCCGGCCGCCGCGCTGGCGGCCAGGCTCCTGCCGTACGCGGATCAGCTCGTCCTGGTGGTCCCCGCGAGCGAGGAGGCGTCGGAGGCGGTGGCGATGACGTACGAGTGGCTCGACGGGCACGGCTGCGCGGAGCTGCGCAGGCGTGCGGTCATGGTGGTCAACGGCGTGAGCAGGCGTTCGATGGCCGACGTCGAGCAGGCGGAGTCGGTGGCCAGGGGCAGGTGCCGGGCCATCGTCAGGGTCCCCTGGGAGGACGGTCTGGCGCCCGAGGGCGCGGAGGTCGTCGACCCAGGGCAGTTGCGCACGGCCGGCAAACGGGCCTATCTCGCCCTCGCCGGCGTCGTGATCGCGGGCTTCGCGGCACAGGCACAGACCGTCCGACCGAGCGAAGAGGAGTTGGCGAGTGACCCCCCGGGCACGAGAATCGGTGAGCGATAAGTGAACAAGCGAGCAGGTCTGGCCCGTTCATGCGCCGAGGGGGCGGCATGAGCAGGGCGGCACGAGCGCACCAGCGCCTGGCGGTCCGGTATTTCGACGACCGCATCCTGCTCACGGACACCTCCGCATGGGCGTACTTCCGCCTTCCGACGGTCAGCTACGAGTTCGTCACACCCGACGAACGCGAGGCCCTGGCCACCAACATCACGATCGCGCTGGCCGCGATCAGGATGCCCGACGCCGAGGTCCACCTGAGGGTCGCGCACCGCACGTACCCCGCCGCCGAGTGGGCCATGGCGCTCAACGCCACCTCCGACGAGGGGCCGGGCTGGCGCGACTACCTGGAGGAGATGTACCGGCACGTCTGGGCGAAGGACTTCTGGTCCAAGGAGGTCTTCCTCGGCGTGCGGCTAGGCCCGCGCGGCAAGCAGCTCGGCGCCGGCGTGCTGTCCCAGCTCTTCGGCTTCTACCAGAAGACCGAGAAGGCGCTCGGCATGGAGGACGACCACGTCCCCGACAGCGAGATCGGGCGCTGGACCGAGCAGGCCGAACGCCTCGGCAGGGCGCTCACGTCGAGCGCCCTGTACGCCAGGCACGCCACCTCCGTCGAGGTGGCGTGGTTGTTCCAGCACGCGGCCTCCGGCGCGCTCGGCGACCCGCCGCCCTCGGCCAGCCCGAAGCGGCGCTGGGGCAAGGGCGAGATCGAGTCGCTGGTCGAGGGGGAGATCCACAACGGCAGGTCGCTGCTGCGCATCGTGCAGCCGCAGGGCGACTCGTACGTGGCCTACCTGTCGTTCGCGAGGTTCCCCGACCTCATGCCGTTCCCGGACGGCGAGCCGTGGATGCACTTCGCGGACCAGCTCGCCTTCCCCGTGGAGATCTCGTCGCGGATGCGGCTGATCCCGCCGGTCAAGGCGTCCAAGGACGTCGCGCGCAAGCTCGCGCACGCCCGCGACATGGACCACCACATCCGCGAGGCCGGCGCGGAGGCGCCGCTGGCGCTGGCCGAGCAGATCGACGCGGCCCGCATGCTGGAGCACGGCATCACGAAGGAACGGCTGCCCTTCGTGTACGGCTGGCACCGCCTGATCGTGTCGGCCCCCACCGAGGACATCTGCGTGCAGCGCGTCGAGGCGGTCGTCGAGCACTACCGCGACATGGGCATCGACGTGGTCAACTCGACGGGCGACCAGTTCTCGCTGTTCTGCGAGACGCTGCCGGGCGAGAAGGTACGCGTCAACGCCTACGCGCAGCGGCAGCCGTTGCGCACCATCGCGGGCGGCATGGCCACCGCGACCGTCGACCTCGGCGACCGGCTGGGCGACGGCACCGAGGGCTGGCTCGGCCCGTACATCGGCGAGACCGTCGGCAGGGCCCGCAGCATCGTGCACTTCGACCCGCTGCTGGCGGCCTCCCGCAACCGGCCGACCGCCATCGCGATCACCGGCGAGCCCGGCGGCGGCAAGACCACGCTCGCGCTGCTGATGATCTACCAGATGGCGCTCAGGGGCGTGACGATCGCGGTGATCGACCCGAAGGGCGACGCCGAGTCGCTGGTGCGGCTGCTGGAGAAGCGGGGCCGCAAGGCCCGCATCATCCCGCTGGGGTCGGCGGCGCCGGGGCTGCTCGACCCGTTCTCGTTCGGCGACGACATCGCGGCGAAGAAGACCATGGCCACCGAGACGTTGAGGCTGCTGCTGCCCCGCATGTCGGAGGAGCGCGAGTCGGCCATGATCCAGGCGGTGGCCGCGGTCTCCAACGCGCCCGACCCGTCGCTGGGCAAGGTCGTCGACTTCCTGGAGCAGGCCGACGACCCCGCCTCGAAGAACCTGGGCGCGGTGCTGCGCTCCATGTCGGAGATGCACCTGGCCAGGCTCTGCTTCGACCCCTCGGGCGGCGACCAGATCGACAGCGAGGGCTGGACGACCGTGTTCACGCTGGGCGGGCTGACCCTGCCCGACGTGGCCACGACCAGGGACGACTACTCCTACGAGCAGCGGCTGTCGGTGGCGCTGCTCTACCTGGTCTCCCAGTTCGCGCGCAGGCTGATGAACGGCCTCGACCGGCGCGCCCCCAAGGCGATCTTCCTGGACGAGGCGTGGGCGATCACCTCCACGCCCGAGGGCGCCAAGCTGGTGCCCGAGGTCAGCCGGATGGGCCGCTCCCGCAACACCGCCCTCGTGCTGGTCTCCCAGAACGCGGGCGACCTGCTCAACGAGCAGGTGACCAACTGCCTGTCGTCCGTCTTCGCGTTCAGGTCCACCGAACGGGTGGAGGTGGACCACGTCATGTCCCTGCTCGGGGTGGAGCCGTCGGAGGAGCACAAGGCCGTGCTGCGCTCGCTCGGCAACGGCGAATGCGTATTCCGTGATCTGGATGGCAGGGCGGGGCGGATCGGAGTAGACCTGATCTCCGAGGATCTTCTCCGTTGGCTCGACACGAACCCGACGCACGACAAACCCGACGGCAGCGGGCATGATGATCTTCAGGGGGGCGTGGGCAGGGCGCAGGAGGTACGGTCATGAAGATCCGGCTGTCTCGACGGCTCGCACTGGCACTGGCGCTCGTCACGAGCATTCTCGTGATGCCGATCGTGGTGGGCGGGCTGTCGGCCCCGGCCGCCGCGGCGCCCTGTGACCTGTCGGGCCCGCTCAACCCGGAGATGGTCGGCGGCGGCACCGACGGCCTGATCCAGGCGCCGGCCGTCGAAGGCGGGCCGCAGACGCCGACCACCAACTACTCCCAGTTCGGCATGAGCGGCCAGTTCTGGCACACCCACGACCTGGGTTGCTCCGACTACGTGGCCGTGCTCGGCAACATGTGGGCCAACGGCATCTTCACCGCGGCCAAGGCCATCGACCGGCTGACGATCACCACGTACCAGGCGGCGGCGACGGAGGGACCGCTCCAGGCGATCAAGGACGTGGTCGACGACATCATCACGAACCTCTCCAAGGCCATGTACTGGCCCTTCCTCCAGCCGATCGTCATCCTCGGCGCCATCTGGCTGGCCTGGTACGGGCTGATCCGCAAGCGCGCCACCACGACCGCCGAGGGCGTGATCTGGATGGTGCTCGCGGTCACCGTGGCGGTCTGGTTCCTCAGCCGTCCCGGCGACTTCACGGGCCTGGGCAAGGTCGTGACCGACAAGACCGGCGAGGTCGTCAACTCGGCCTTCTCCGGCCTGCCGGGCGCGGGCGGCGCCTCCTGCCTGCCGCCGCCCGGCGGCGCCGACGCGAAGGTCCAGGCCGGCGGCTACGCCCAGACCGGCACGCCGGGCGTCGACCAGAACGCCGACGCGCTGTGGTCCACGCTGGTCTGCAAGCCGTGGCTGGTGGGCCTGTTCGGCACCGCCGACCCGCAGCAGCCGATCGTGCGCGACTGGGGCCGCAAGGTGCTGGAGATGCAGTCGGTCCCGCGGGCCGTGGCCGGCCAGCCGGCGCCCGACGTGGGCGCCCGCCAGTCGGAGTACGCCTCGCTGGCCGACAAGCTCAAGAACGACCCCGTCTACACCGTCTTCTCCGGCCGTGACTGGTCCAACCGGCTCGGTGTGGCGGTCGGCGCGTTCATCGCGGCGATCGTGGCCGGCCTGCTCATCTTCCTGGTGGCGGTCTCGCTGCTGGTGCTGAAGGTGGGCTTCCTGCTGCTGCTGATCCTCGGGCCCGTGTTCCTGCTGATCGGCGTCCATCCGGGCAGCGGCCGGATCGTCGCCATGCGCTGGGTGGAGATGCTCGTCGGCACGCTGCTCAGGCAGGCCGTGCTCACACTCGTGCTCAGCGTCCTCGTCTACGGGTACGCGCTGATCATCTCCACGGCCATGCCATGGGGCCTGCAGGTGCTGTTCATGGCCCTGCTGACGATCGCGGTGTTCTTCTACCGCAGGCCGTTCCAGCACCTGTTCGCCTCGATGAACGGCCACACGGTCACCACCCGCATGCTGGGCGAGGCGGCGAGCTCGTCGGTCCTCGAGCGGTCCGCGGGCGCGCTGCCGCCGGTCGCCTCGGCCAGGATCGGCCGCTGGGGGCTGCGCAAGGCCGAGCCGATCATCAGGGCGGCCGGCGCGGCCAACGCGGCGGGCGCCGCGGCCACGGCGGCGGCCACCGCGGGGCAGGCCCGGGTACGCGCCGAGGAGGGCGAGGGCGTTCCCTTGGGCACCCGCGTACCGGCCACGGCAGCGCCGCTGGACACCGACCAGCAGGGCGGCAAGGCGGGCGCCAGGGCTCCGATGGAGCCGCGCAGGGGTACGGCGCCGCCGCTCAACCTGGGCACGACGCCCACACGCACGCGCGGTCCCGCGGCGGGCGGACCCCGGGTGGCCGGCGCGGCCGGTGGCACGGCCTCCAGCGGCTCCGGTGGCTCAGGTGGCTCGGGCGGCGGCTGGTTCGGCGGCCGGTCCGGCGGCGGCTGGGCGTCCCGCGGCGGTTCGGCGTCGGGGTCGCGTAGTTCGTCCGGCGGGTCGCGCGGCTCCCGGTTCGGCGGCTCGGGCGGCACGCGTTCGCGCGGGAGCGGCGGCGGGCTGTTCGGCGGCGGCTCAGGTGGCTCCGGTGGTTCCGGCGGCGGATCGCGTGGCGGTTCGGGCGGCGGTTCGCGTGGCGGTTCGGGCGGCGGGCTGTTCGGCGGCGGCGGTTCGAGGTCCAACGGCGCCACCCGGTCGGGCGGCGGCTCCAGGCCGTCCGGCGGCTCGTCCGGCCCCCGGATCTTCGGCTCGGACGAGCCCTCGTCCCGCACCTCCGAGGCTCCTCCCCTCTGGCTGCGCGGCAGCCGCAACGGCGGCTCCGGAGGCGACAGCCCGGATGTGCCGTTCTGGCTCAAGCCGAACAACCCGGACAAGGACTGAACGAACATGGTGCAGGGAGGTGACAGGCGGGGGGTGGCCTTCGCCGTCGTCGTCGTGGTCATCGCCGCGGTCGGCATCTACCTGACCATGTGGCCCGACCCGGAGGAGCAGGCCGGGCCCGGTCAGGAGCCGGCGAGGGTCGTCAGCGCGCCGGCTCCGTCGAGCACGCCGCTGGCGACCGCGAGCGCCGCCCCGTTCGACATCTACTCGTTCCTGCCGATGAAGAAGGAGCAGCTGGCCGCGACGGCGGACCTGGCCGAGCGGTTCACCGCCGACTACGGCACCTTCAGGTACGACGAGGACCCGGCGGCGTACGCGACCCGCGTGAAGGCGTACACGACGGCCGAGCTCGGCAACGAGCTGACCAGGACCATGACCTCGGCGGGCACCGTCGAGCAGAACCGCAACGACCAGATCGTCTCCAAGGCCACGGCCAGGCTGAAGGAGATCAGGCAGATCGAGAAGAACTCCATCATCTTCGTGGTCGCCTCGGCGAGGCAGGTCACCGCCAAGAGCGGTAACCAGACGGCTCAGGAGGAGTACGCGGTCACGGTGACCCAGTCGGGAGCAGACTGGCGGATCTTCGACATCCGGCCTGCCACGGAGGGCCAGGAGGGGGACACCTCGGGGTGAAGCTCTCACGTACCCGGCTGGCGCTGATCATCGGCGCCGCCGGCGTGCTGCTCCTGGTGGCGGTCGTCGTGTCGCCGATGCTGCTGATCTCGATGCCGTCGTTCCTCAGCGACGGCGGCACCTCGCCCGACTGCAACGACAACACGCAGGTGGAGGAGGTGTCCGACTCGGCGACGTCGGACATCCCTTCCGAATACCTGGAGTTCTACAAGCAGTACGGCAAGAAGATCGGCGTCCAGTGGAACATCCTGGCCGCCGTGGGCAAGCGCGAGACCGACCACGGCCGCTCCAACCTGCCGGGCGTCAAGAGCGGCACCAACTACGCGGGCGCGGCCGGGCCGATGCAGTTCCTGATCTCCACGTGGGGCGGCAAGGCCAGGGTCGCGATGTCGTCCAAGTTCACCGGGTACGCCTCCGACGGCGACGGCGACGGGGTGGGCGACATCTACAACCCGGCCGACGCGATCCTCGGCGCCGCGCGGATGCTCAAGCGCAACGGAGCCCCGGAGAACGTACGGCAGGCGCTGTTCGTCTACAACCGGGCCTGGTGGTACGTGGACCAGGTCGAGGCGATCGCCAGGAAGTACGCCAAGTCGGGCGACGTCAAGGTGCCGCCGCAGGCTTCGGAGGAATGCGACGACTCGCTGGTGGAGGCCGCGCCGAGCGACATCGTGGCCAAGATTTTGGAATACGCGCTGGCGCAGCGCGGCAAGCCGTATCTGTGGGGCGGGACGGGGCCCGACGCGTTCGACTGCTCGGGCGTCATCTTCGCGGCGTATCGGGAGGCGGGGCTGATGATCCCGCGTACGACGTTCGGGCAGTGGCCGTTCGGCGTGAAGGTTTTAGACGGTCAGGAACAGCCCGGTGACCTGGTGTTCTTCAACGCCGGTCCGGGCACGTCCGCCGACAACCCCGGCCACGTCGGGCTCGTCGTGTCGAAGGGCAAGATGCTGGAGGCCCGGTGCCGGCTGTGCGGGCCGATCAAGGTCACCAGCTACAAGGCCCGGGACAACCGCCTCGGTTTCACCCGCCCCCTGCAGAACCCCGACGTGCTCGAGCAGTTGAAGAAGCTGCAGAATCCTACCCTGTGAATGATTTCGACACGGTCGTGGTGGCCGCGGTGATCGTCGCGCCGGGCGCTTGGGTGCTGGCCGCCCAGCGCGCCGAGCCTCCGGCGCTCGCGGGTGGCTGGGAGTTCCCTGGCGGGAAGGTGGATCCCGGCGAGAGCGAGACGGCGGCGCTCGTCCGCGAGTGCCGCGAGGAGCTCGGCGTGGAGGTCACGGTGGGTGAGCAGGTGGGCGGGGACTGGGAGCTTTCCGAGGGGTACGTGCTGCGCGTCTGGCTGTGCTCGCTGGCCTCGGGGGTCCCGGAGGCTCGGGAGCACCTGGCGCTGCGGTGGCTGGGGCCCGGCGAGTACTACTCGGTCGAGTGGCTCGGGGCGGATCTGCCCGTTATGAAGACTGTGGAGAATCTGCTCCTTTCGCGGGATTAGGTGCCTCCTCTGTGTGACAGAATGACTACCAAGAGTGACATCTGTCGCAACGGGGGAGTTGGGAGTGATGCGGCGTGGCTGGATCATTGCGGGTGCACTGATCCTTGCGGCTGTGCCCTCCGTGCCTTTGGCGGCCTCCCGGGTGTCGCTGGTGCTGGAGCGGGTGAGCACGCCCGGGGTGTGGATCAGGACGGGCGACGTCCAGCGGTTCCGGGTGCGGCTGAACGGGATGGCCGACGGGGTCAAGGTGGCGATCGCGGCCAGCCCGGCGGCGGCGCTGACGCAGGTGTCCTGCGCCTCGGCGGCGCCGGGCACGCCCTTCGCGCCCGCGCCCGCCGCGGAGGCGGGCCTGGGGGCGGCTCGGGGCGGCGTGCGGGCCGCGCGGGCGCTGGCGGCCCAGGCGCTGAGCGTCACGGGCGGCTCGGTGCTGCCGAGCGCGGTCCCGCCCGGGACGCGGGTGTGCGAGCTGGGCGACCTCGCCGGCGAGCGGGAAGTGGACGTGACGCTCACCACGCCGTCGGGGGCTAAGCAGGTGGTGCTCGCGGCGGTGGCCGGGATGCGGGCCGACGCGGGCGGCCCGCTGACGACCAAGACCAAGACGGCCGCCACGCGCGTCATGGACGAGGAGGCGGGGTTCAGCGGCCCGGCGGTCCGCGTGAGCCCGGAGGAGCCTCTGCCCGGCGTGCCCGGCGCGGCTCCGGGGAAGAGCCGCGAGTACGCCGAGGCGAAGGAACGACTCCTCGCTCAACTGCAACAGCCCGCCCCGCCCGCACGGGCCTGGGCGAAGGTGCAAGCCGACGCGGAGGCGCCGGAGGTCGCCGGGGCGCAGGCCAGACGCCGGTTGCTGGCCGGGGCCGGCGTGCTGCTCGAGGGGCAGTGGCCCGCCGAAGCGGCCGCGCCGCGGCGTGAGGCGGCCGGAGGGACCGCGCGCCGGCTGAAGGGCGGCGTGCCGCAGGCGCCCCGGCAGCCCCAGATGATGCCGCAGTGGCCTCAGGGCGCCCCGGGCCTTGAGCTGCCCCAGGCTGCGCCGCAGGCGCCCGGGCTGGCTCAGGCCGTGCCGCAACTGCCCCCGGGCCTGCAGCGGCTGCCTCAAGCCGTGCCGCAACTGCCCCAGGGCCTGCAGCGGCTGCCTCAGGCCGCGCCGCAGCTACCTCAAGGCCTCCCGCAGCTGCCTCAGGGGCTGCCGCAGGTGCCGCAGTTGCCCCAAGGTCTGCCGCAGGCTCCTCAGGGCCTGCAGCGGCTGCCGGAGGCCGTGCCGCAGCCGGTGCCCGGCGCTCCGCCCGCGCTGGTCCTGCCCGGCGCGTCGCCCTCGCTTGGGGGCGCGCCTCTCCTGCCCGGCATGGCGGCGCCGCAAGCCGCTCCAGGAGCGGCCGGGCAGCCCGCGCGCGGCGCCGAAGGCGTGGTGCCGCTGCCGTGGAACGTGGCCGCGGCGCGGAAGCACGCCCGCCCTGTCGCGTGGGCGAGCCCGCTGGACGGTCCGAAGGGGTTGCCGGTGGTCGCCGGAAGCATCGGAGCGTTGCTGGGAGCCCTGTGGCTGATTGGCACGGTGCAAAGACGCCGAAAAAGCAAAACGTAGGTTAATTCGGGCTTTACTGTTACTTTGACCCGACTAGTATTCCCTTGACCAAGGTTCCGGGATACGTCGGAGGGCACCGGTGGCACGCACGCGAGCGACGGCCGCGTCCGCTGTCGTCCTGGCGCTGGGCCTGGCCGGCGTCGGAGCGACACCGTTCATCGTACAGAGCGCGAGTGCGTCCGTGTCGGCGTACCAGCCGGTCGAGCCCTGTGACATCGGCGAGGTGTGCGACACCACGCCGGAGACCACCGTCACGGTCACCGAGACGGCGGGCACGCCGGAGCCCGAGGAGCCGGAGACGACGATCACCAAGACCGTCACCTCGTCTCCGACGAAGGCGAGCAAGACCCCCAAGCCGACCAAGAGCACGACGCCTCCGGCGACCACCAGCGCACCGCCGCCGCAGAACCAGAACCCCCAGCCGCTGCCCACCCAGACGGTCGAGACGCCCCCGACCTCCGCGCAGAGCACCCCCGAACAGTCCATCGACATTCCGGAGGTCGCGTCCTCCGAGCCGGTCACGGCGCCGTCGGTGCAGCCGAGTGACACGCAGCCCGCCTCCTCCGAGGAGGTGCCGCTGGAGCTGCGGAACGCGGCGCCGGAGTTCGACCAGAAGTCGCTGACGCAGAAGCTCAGCATCCCGGCGCTGGTGCTGGTCCTGCTCGCGCTCTTCGCGGTCCTGATCTTCGAGGGACGCCTCCGCCGGATGGCCCACGCGGCGGCCGTGCGCAAGGCCGGGCCGCCGATGGGCCGGCCGGACATGCCTCCGCCTCCTCCGGGCGGCGGGTATCCCGCGGGGCCCGGTTACTACGCCACGGCGGGCTTCCCCGCGCCCGGCTACCCGGGCGGCACGGCGTACGCGCCGATCATCAGCTTCGTCCCCGTGCAGACGTATCCGAGCGGCCCGGTCCCCGGCTACGAGGAGCACCAATACCCGCCCCAGGGCTACGCGCAGGAGCCCCCGCCGCCGCCGGTGGCGGAGCCCATGGTGCTGCATCCGGACGAGTTCGACTCCTTCAACCACGAGCCGCCCAAGCCCAAGGAGTTCCGCGACCCGTTCGAGCCGCTGGTCCCGGCGGACCCGCCGCCGGCGGACATCCCGCCGGGCGGCGGCGACCCGTACGAGGTCCCCGGCCAGGAGCGCCCGCTCGGCCCGGTCTCGGCATCGGAGTCCGGCGACTCGGAGCCGTGGCAGGGCAGCCAGTCCCTGTTCGACCCGCCGGAGCGGAACCAGGAGCAGCAGGCGTACGACCCGCCGCCCTACCTGGCGCCCGACGCGGAGGCGACCGTCATCCAGCCGCTGCCGCCGGAGCCCGGGCAGCCGGAGCAGACCAAGGAGATGCCGGACCCCAAGCGCAGGCGCTGGGGCCGCAAGAAGTAGCCGGGACACGAAATGAGGGGGGCTGGAGATCCAGCCCCCCTCATTCGTACGTGCCTACTTGGCGCGCTTGAAGATCTTGTTGCCGAGCCACACCAGCGGGTCGTACTTGCGGTCCGCCACGCGCTCCTTCATCGGGATCAGCGCGTTGTCGGTGATCTTGATGTGTTCGGGGCAGACCTCGGTGCAGCACTTGGTGATGTTGCAGTAGCCGAGCCCGTGCTGGTCCTGCGCCGCCTCCTGGCGGTCGGCCACGTCGTACGGGTGCATGTCCAGCTCGGCGATCCGCATGAGGAACCGGGGGCCGGAGAAGTCGGCCTTGTTCTCCTCGTGGTCGCGGATGACGTGGCAGACGTTGTTGCACATGAAGCACTCGATGCACTTGCGGAACTCCTGGGACCGCTCGACATCGACCTGCTGCATCCGGTACTCGCCGGGCCGGACGCCCGCCGGCGGCGTGAAGGACGGGATCTCCCGCGCCTTCTGGTAGTTGAACGACACGTCCGTCACCAGGTCCTTGATGACCGGGAACGTCCGCATCGGCGTGACCGTGATGGTCTCGTCCTCCTCGAAGGTGGACATCCGGGTCATGCAGCCCAGCCGCGGCTTGCCGTTGATCTCCATGCTGCACGAGCCGCACTTGCCGGCCTTGCAGTTCCAGCGCACCGCCAGGTCGGGCGCCTGCGTGGCCTGCAGCCGGTGGATGATGTCGAGGACGACCTCGCCCTCGTTCACCTCGACGGTGAAGTCCTCGAGCTTGCCCTCACCGCCCTCACCGCGCCAGACCTTGAACTTCGCCTTGTAGCTCATTTCGAAATCCCGTCGAACTCGGTCATCTCTTCGTCGGTGAGGTACTTCTTCAGCTCGTCCCGGTCGAACAGGGTGATCAGGTCGTCGCGCATGCTCGACTGGAGCTTCTCCTCGACCTTGACCGTGGAGCCGTCCTCGGTGGAGCAGACGAGCAGCTTGCGGCGCCATTCCGGGTTCATCCCGGGGAAGTCGTCGCGGGTGTGCCCGCCGCGGCTCTCCTCGCGCAGCAGCGCGGCGCGCGCCACGCACTGCGAGACCAGCACCATGTTGCGCAGGTCGATCGCGAGGTGCCAGCCGGGGTTGTAGATGCGGGACCCGGCCGCGCCGACCACCTGGGCGCGCTCCTTGAGCTTCTCCACGACCTGGAGCGCCTCGGCGACCTCCTCGGCCTTGCGGATGATGCCGACCAGGTCGTTCATCGTCCTCTGGAGCTCGTGGTGGACCTCGTACGGGTTCTCGCCGTCGCGCCCCAGCGGCTCCAGCGCCTCCTGCCGGGCCTCCTCCACGAGCTCGGGCAGGACCCGGGGCCTGGCCTCCAGCGAGTCCACGTACGCCGCCGCGCCCGCGCCCGCCCGGCGCCCGAACACCAGCAGGTCGGACAGCGAGTTGCCGCCCAGTCGGTTGGAGCCGTGCATGCCGCCGGACACCTCGCCCGCGGCGAAGAGCCCCGGCACGGCCGCCGCGCCGGTGTCGGCGTCCACCTCGACGCCGCCCATGATGTAGTGGCAGGTCGGGCCCACCTGCATGGGCTCGGCGGTGATGTCGACGTCGGCCAGCTCCTTGAACTGGTGGTGCATCGACGGCAGCCGCTTCTTGATCTCCTCGGCGGGCAGCCGGGTCGAGACGTCGAGGAAGACGCCGCCCTGGGGTGAGCCGCGGCCGGCCTTCACCTCGGCGTTGATCGCGCGGGCCACCTCGTCACGCGGCAGGAGCTCCGGCGGGCGCCGGTTGTTGGCCTGGTCGGTGTACCAGCGGTCGCCCTCCTCCTCCGTGGTCGCGTACTTGTCCTTGAAGACGTCCGGGATGTAGTCGAACATGAAGCGCTTGCCCTCGGAGTTGCGCAGCACGCCGCCGTCACCGCGGACGGACTCGGTGACGAGGATGCCACGCACGGAGGGCGGCCAGACCATCCCGGTGGGGTGGAACTGGATGAACTCCATGTTGATCAGGTTCGCGCCGGCGAGCAGGGCCAGGGCGTGGCCGTCGCCGGTGTACTCCCAGGAGTTGGACGTGACGACGTACGACTTGCCGATGCCGCCGGTGGCCAGGACCACGGTGGGCGCATCGAAAAGCACGAAGTTTCCGGTCTCGCGCCAGTAGCCGAACGCGCCCGAGATCCGCTCCTCGTCCTTGAGCAGCCGCGTGATCGTGCACTCGGCGAAGACCTTGATGTAGGCCTCGTAGTCGCCGTGCTTCTCGTAGTCCTCCTGCTGGAGGGCGACGACGCGCTGCTGCAGCGTGCGGATCAGCTCCAGGCCGGTACGGTCGCCCACGTGTGCGAGCCGCGGGTACTCGTGCCCGCCGAAGTTCCGCTGGCTGATCTTGCCGTCCTTGGTGCGGTCGAACAGCGCGCCCCAGGCCTCCAGCTCCCAGACGCGGTCGGGCGCCTCCTTGGCGTGCAGCTCGGCCATCCGCCAGTTGTTGAGGAACTTGCCGCCGCGCATGGTGTCGCGGAAGTGCACCTGCCAGTTGTCGGCCGGGTTGACGTTGCCCATCGCGGCGGCCGCGCCGCCCTCGGCCATGACGGTGTGCGCCTTGCCGAACAGCGACTTGCACACGATCGCCGTCTTCTTGCCCTGCTGGCGGGCCTCGATCGCGGCCCGCAGGCCGGCGCCGCCCGCGCCGATGACGACGACGTCGTATTCGTGACGCTCTGTGTTAAGCGAGTTATCCACTGAAGCTGGTCCTTACGCGTACGGGAAGGCGATGATGCCCTTGGCCACCAGGCGGACGTACAGGTCGGCGCCCATGACGGAGAACATCGAGGCCCACGCGAGGGGTTGGTGCTTGGCGTTGAGCTTGGACACGAACGTCCAGGCCCGGTAGCGCAGCGGGTGGCGAGAGAAGTGGTTGAGCCTGCCCGCGGTGATGTGCCTGCAGGAGTGGCACGACAGCGTGTAGGCGTTGATCAGGACGGCGTTGACGACCAGGATCCACGTGCCCAGGCCGATCGGCTTGTGGACGAGCGCCAGGACGGCGTCGTAGGCCAGGATGAGGCCGATCACGATGGCCGCGTAGAAGAAGTAGCGGTGCACGTTCTGCAGGATCAGCGGGAAGCGCCGCTCGCCGGTGTACTTGCCGTGCGGCTCCTGGACGGCGCACGCCGGAGGCGAGAGCCAGAAGGAGCGATAGTAGGACTTGCGGTAGTAGTAGCAGGTAAGCCGGAAACCGCCCGGCAGGCCGAGAATGAGCAGCCCCGGCGGCAGTGCGTACCAGTCGCCGAACGGCGCCAGGCCGAACAGCCGGGCCCCCTCGGGACACGACGTCGCCAGACAGGGCGACGAGAACGGCGCTATGTAGGGATCGACGAAATAGCTGTTGTCGATGATCGCCCACACGCCGTAGACAAGGAATGAGCTGAGCCCGAGGAACGTCAGCAGCGGAACAAGCCACCATCTGTCGGTACGCAGGGTGCGCACCTTGACTTGCGCTCGCTGCCTTCTGACCGGAGCGTCGGGCGTAGTCTGGGTCATCGCGGACCTCTCCACCTCCCGCGGACCCGTGTCGCGCAGGGGGTCCGTGGTTTTCGTATTCGCTGGGCGCGCGGCGGCGAGCGACGGCTCAGGCGCGCGTTGGTGGGGGATACGTTACGACGACAGCATGCGAATTTGTGAGCGGGGTCACTCACAATTTCGATGCTTAGCTGTGATTCCTGTCACGTACGCCCGTCAGGGGCGCTGCCCTTGGGCGGGCAACTTAACCACAGTCACGAAAAAATCGTCTATCTGCCGGACAACCCGGATAAATTGCTCAAAATCCACCGGTTTGGACACATACGCGTTGGCATGCAACCGGTAACTGTGCAGGATGTCCTCCTCCGCCTCAGAGGTCGTCAGGATCACCACCGGGATCGACCGCAACCCGGCGTCGGCCTTGACCTCGGCCAGCACCTCCATGCCGCTCATCCTCGGCAGGTTGAGGTCGAGCAGGATGAGGTCGGGCCGCGGCGCGTCGGTGTATCCGTCCTCGTTACGCAGGTACGCCATCGCCTGCTCACCGTCGTTGACCACGTTGAGCCGGTTTCGCACCTTGTTGAAGTCGAAGGCCTCCTTGGTGAGCAGGATGTCACCCTGGTCGTCCTCCACCAGAAGCACCTCGATGGGGCGCCCCTCATTCATCGTCGTCTCCCGCGGCCGGCAGTGTCCAGCGGAACGTCGCGCCCTGGCCCTCGGCATCGCCGTCGAGCCAGAGCTGTCCGCCGTGGTACTCGACGATCTTGCGGCAAAGTGCCAGCCCGATGCCAGTACCCGGATACACGTCGCGGGGGTGGAGTCGCTGGAAGATCAGGAAGATGCGGTCGGCGTACTTGGGCTCGACCCCGATGCCGTTGTCGGAACAGCTGAACTCCCACAGGTCGCCGGACCTGGTGGCCCCGATGTGGATGCGCGGGGACGCCTCGGAGCGGAACTTGATCGCGTTCTCGATCAGGTTCTGGAACAGCTGCGTGAGCTGCACCCGGTTGCCCCTGACGGCGGGCAGCTCGTCCCTGGTGACCGTGGCCTCGGTGTCCTCGATCGTGGCCGACAGGTTCTCCAGCGCCGTGTCGAGCGCCTTCCCCGCGTCGACCGTGGTCCGCCCGCCGGTCACCCGGCCGACCCTGGAGAAGTCGAGCAGGTCGTTGATCAGCAGCTGCATGCGCTTGGCGCCGTCGACGGCGTAGTGGATGTACTGCTTGGCCCGATCGTCGAGCTGGGAGCCGTAGCGCTGCTCCAGCATCTGCGTGAAGCTGGCGACCTTGCGGAGCGGCTCCTGGAGGTCGTGGCTGGCCACGTACGCGAACTGCTCCAGCTCCCCGTTGGACCTGCGCAGCTCCTCGGCCTGGTCGTCGGCGGTCCGCCAGGCCGACACGATGCGGCCGCGCATGGAGTCGACGTGGCTGGACAGCTCGGCCAGCTCCGCCGGCCTGTCGACGTGCAGGGTGTGGTCGAAGTCGCCGGCCGCCACGGTGCGGACCTGCTGGGTCAGTTGGTCGATGGGCTTCAGCACGACGTACCGGATGACGAAGGCCAGCGCGATGCCGAACGCGAGCATCACCGCGAAGAGCACGATCAGCGCCAGATTGAGCTGGTCGAGCTGCTGCTCGACGGCGGGCACCTGGGCCAGCGCGCGAGCCCGCGCGCTGAACATCATCGCGACCACGATCCCGGCCAGGAGCACGACGCCGGCCACCAGCCCCATGACCAGGAACCAGCGGGCCACGGGCAGCCTGCCCAGCCCGGTCGGCTCCTTGGGGGGAGGCAGCGGGTTGATGCTCATCGTCTCCTCCTCCGGACCAGGACCACGGCGAGGTCGTCGCTCAGCGTGCCCACGTGCTTGATGAGCCGGTCGAGGTCGATGGCGCCGTGCTCGCGTACGAGATCGAGCAGGCCCTCCACGCCGAGCAGCTCCTGGCCCTCGCCCACCACGGCCTCGATCAGGCCGTCGGTGTAGAGCATCATGGACCACTCGTCGCCCAGCGGCACGTCGATCACCGACCACTCCGCGTCCGAGAAGATCCCGAGCGGCGGTCCGGAGGGCGCGCCGTCGACCACCTGGACGGCGCCGTCGCGCACCAGCACCGGCGGCGGGTGCCCGACCACGCGCATCCTGGCGTGCCGCAGGTCGGGGCTGATCGTGGCCATGCACAGGGTGGTGAAGATCTCGGGGGTGTTGCGCTCGGCCCGCAGCACGGCGTCCATCGTGCGCAGCAGCGTGTCGTCCGTCTGGCCGGCGAGGACCAGCGTGCGCCAGGCGATGCGCAGCGCCACGCCGAGCGCCGCCTCGTCGGGGCCGTGCCCGCACACGTCGCCGACCACGATGTGCACCGAGCCGTCCGCCGTCTGCACGGTGTCGAAGAAGTCGCCGGCCAGCGTGCCGCCGCTGCCCGGCAGGTAGCGGGTGACGTGCTCGATCACCTCGGTACGCAGCAGGGGGCCGGGGAGCAGCGCGCCCTGCAGCCTGGCGTTCTCCTTGGCCGTGAGCTCCGCCTGCACGAGCCTGATCTGGGCCAGGTCGGCCCGCTTGCGCTCCATCGAGTAGTGGATCGCCCGAGCCAGCAGCCGCGCGTCGACGTCGCCCTTGACCAGGTAGTCCTGCGCGCCGGCCTGGACGGCGGCCACGCCCACGTGCGAGTCCCTGAGCCCGGTGAGCACCAGCACGGCGGTGTGCGGCGCCAGCGCGAGCACCTCCTCCAGGGCTTCCAGGCCGCTCGCGTCGGGCAGCGAGAGATCGACCAGCACGCACTGGATCTGGGACGTCAGCTTGGCCCTGGCCTCCTGCAGGCTGCGCGCCCAGAAGATCTTCGGCGGCGCGGGGGCCTGCTTGAGCAGCTCCTCCACGAGAAAGGCGTCACCGTCGTCGTCCTCGATCAGGAGCAACGTCAGCGTCTCCGAAAGATGTGCCGTCAAAACGCCTCACCAGGGGGGTCGGTCCGTCCAGGTCATTCTGCGATGAGATCCACCCCTTGCGGAAGCGTACCCTCGTGACCGGCCTCCACGACGAACGACAGCAGGGTCTCCCTGAACGCCTGGGCGGCCCTGGTCGGCTCGACGTCCTTGCGCTGGGCCAGCGCGATCGTACGGCTGAGGCCCGGCGGCGCGAGCGGCGTGCCGGACAGTCCGGGGCGCCCGTCGAGCACCATCGAGGGCACCACGGCCACGCCCAGCCCCGCCTCCACGAACCGCAGCACGGCGTCCATCTCGCCGCCCTGCACCGCGAACCTGGGCTCGAACCCGGCCTGCCGGCAGGCCGCCAGCGTGGCCTCCCGCAGGTCGTAGCCGCGCCTGAACATCACCATCTGGCGCCCGCGCAGGGCCTCGATCTCCATGTACGGGCCCTTCGGCCGCTCGTGGGAGGGCGCGGCCACCACCAGGTTCTCCCGCAGGATCTCCTCGGTCACCAGCGAGGGGTCGTCGCTCTGCAGCGGCATGATGATCAGCGACAGGTCGAGCTGCCCGCGCGCGAGCGCCCTGACGAGGTCACGCGAGCCGCCCTCCTCCACCAGCAGCTCGATCCCCGGGTACGCGCGGTGGAAGCGCGCCAGCGCGTCGGCCATCAGCCCCGCGCAGAGCGACGGCGTGGCGCCGAGCCGCACCCGGCCCCGGCGGAGCCCGGCGAGCTGGGCCACCTCCTGCCTGGCGGTGTCGGCGTCGGCGAGGATCCTGCGGGCGAGCGGCAGCAGCGCCTCACCGGCCGGCGTCAGCGTGACGTTGCCGCGGGCCCGGGAGAACAGCGGGGCGCCCAGATCGGCCTCCAGGGCCTTGATCTGCTTGCTGAGCGACGGCTGCGCGACCCTCATGCGCTCGGCCGCCTGGGTGAAGTGCCTGGCCTCCGCGACCGCCACGAAGTACGCGAGCTGCTGCAACTGCATGTGATTTTCCTCGCACCGAGCGGCGTCGTTTCCGTGGGGCGACCGTACAAACCAGACATCATAGCCGGTGGCTATCGAAACCAGGCCCGTGATGACTTGGACGGATGATTGCTGGATACCTAGCGTTTGAAGGCGTGACTGCCACGATAGAGCGCGGCGCAGCCACCGCGCCTGTTACCGCTCCCAAGAACGCTCCAACGAGCAGGAGGCCCGGCGGGTTCCTGCGCTCGTCGAACGGCAAGAAAGCCGTCATGGCCGTCACCGGGGCCGTGATGGTGCTCTTCCTCGTCCTCCACATGCTCGGCAACCTCAAGATCTTCCTGGGCAAGGACTCGTTCAACGAGTACGCCCACGCGCTGCGGACGCTCCTGGAGCCGATCGCGCCCTATCGGACGGTGCTGACCATCCTCGAGATCGGCCTCGTCGTGTCGGTCGTCCTGCACATGTGGGCCGCGATCTCGCTGGCCCGCCGCGCCCGCCAGGCCAGGCCGGTCAAGTACGTCGCCAAGAAGTCGCAGGCGAACGGCTACGCGACGCACATCATGCGGTTCGGCGGCCTCACGATCCTGCTCTTCCTCGTCTGGCACCTGCTGGACCTGACCTTCGGCGTCGTGAACCCCAAGGGCTTCGACTCCGCGCCCGCCGACCGGATGATCGCCGGCTTCGACGCGTCCCGGTGGTGGGTGACCCTGATCTACGTGGTCGCCGTCGTCATGGTCGGCCTGCACCTGCGACACGGCATCTGGAGCGCCTTCCAGACCCTCGGCTGGGCCAACCGCACGCGGAACAAGGCCCTCCGGCCGGTCGCCGGGCTGGTGTCCGCCGTGCTGGTCATCGGGTTCCTGGCGCCGCCGCTCGCGATCACCTTCGGAGTTGTGAAGTAATGAAGTTCACGGAAGGCCCGGAGATCCGGGACACCAAGGCTCCGGCCGGGCCCATCGAGGAGCGGTGGGAGAAGCGGAAGTTCGGCGCGAAGCTGGTCAACCCCGCCAACAAGCGCAAGCTCAACGTGATCGTGGTCGGCACCGGCCTGGCGGGCGGCTCGGCCGCGGCGACGCTGGGTGAGCTGGGCTACAACGTCACGTCGTTCTGCTACCAGGACACGCCGCGCCGCGCGCACTCCATCGCGGCGCAGGGCGGGATCAACGCCGCCAAGAACTACCGCGGCGACGGCGACAGCATCTACCGGCTCTTCTACGACACGGTCAAGGGCGGCGACTTCCGCGCCCGCGAGTCGAACGTCTACCGCCTGGCCCAGGTCTCGGTGAACATCATCGACCAGGCCGTGGCCCAGGGCGTCCCCTTCGCCCGCGAGTACGGCGGCCTCCTCGACACCCGCTCCTTCGGCGGCGCCCAGGTCTCCCGTACGTTCTACGCCCGCGGCCAGACGGGCCAGCAGCTCCTGCTGGGCGCGTACCAGGCGCTGGAGCGGCAGATCGCGGCCGGGACCGTGACCATGCACACCCGGCACGAGATGCTCGACGTGATCGTCTCCGACGGGCGGGCGCGCGGCGTCATCGTGCGCGACATGGTGACCGGCGAGATCGAGCGCCACCTCGCCGACGCCGTGGTGCTGGCCACGGGCGGCTACGGGAACGTGTTCTTCCTGTCCACGAACGCCAAGGGCTGCAACACGACGGCGATCTGGCGGGCGCACGAGCGCGGCGCGTACTTCGCCAACCCCTGCTACACGCAGATCCACCCGACCTGCATCCCCGTCTCCGGCGAGTACCAGTCGAAGCTGACGCTGATGTCGGAGTCGCTGCGCAACGACGGCCGCGTCTGGGTGCCGCTGCGCAAGAACGACACCCGCGCCCCCGGGGACATCCCGGACGAGGAGCGCGACTACTACCTGGAGCGGATCTACCCCGCCTTCGGCAACCTGGTCCCGCGTGACATCGCCTCCCGCGCCGCCAAGAACGTCTGCGACGAGGGCCGCGGCGTCGGCCCCGGCGGCCTGGGCGTCTACCTGGACTTCCGCGACGCCATCGGGCGTCTCGGGCGCGACGCCGTGGAGAAGAAGTACGGCAACCTCTTCGAGATGTACGAGCGCATCACCGGCGAGAACCCGTACGACGTGCCGATGCGCATCTACCCGGCCGTCCACTACACGATGGGCGGGCTGTGGGTGGACTACGACCTGCAGTCCACGATCCCGGGCCTGTTCGTCGTCGGCGAGGCCAACTTCTCCGACCACGGCGCGAACCGCCTCGGCGCCTCGGCGCTGATGCAGGGCCTGGCCGACGGCTACTTCGTCCTGCCGACCACCCTCGGCGACTACCTGGCCGCCGGTCCGTTCGGCGACGTGGACGAGGAGGCCGTGGCGGAGGCCGAGATCAAGGTCCGGAACAAGATCGACCGGCTCCTGGCCGTGAACGGCACCCGTACCCCCGACTCCTTCCACCGCGAGCTGGGCAAGCTCATGTGGGACTACTGCGGCATGGAGCGCACCGAGGAGTCGCTGCGCAAGGCGCTGGAGCGCATCCCCGAGCTGCGCGCGGAGTTCTGGCAGAACGTCAAGGTCAGCGGCACGGCGGAGGAGCTGAACCAGGTCCTGGAGAAGGCCGGCCGCGTCGCCGACTTCTTCGACCTGGCCGAGCTCATGTGCCTGGACGCCCTGGTCCGCACGGAGTCCTGCGGCGGCCACTTCCGCGCCGAGTCCCAGGACGCCGACGGCGAGGCGCTGCGCGACGACGAGCACTTCGCGCACGTGTCGGCCTGGGAGTCCACGCCCGACGGGCCGGTGCTGCACAAGGAAGCGCTCGAGTACGAGTACGTCAAGATGAGCCAGCGGAGCTACAAGTGAACCTGACCCTCAAGGTCTGGCGCCAGAGCGGCCCTACCGATGCCGGCCGGATGGTGACCTACCGAGTCGAGGACGTCTCCCCGGACATGTCCTTCCTGGAGATGCTGGACGTCCTCAACGAGCGTCTCATCCTGGAGGGCGACGACCCGATCGCCTTCGACCACGACTGCCGCGAGGGCATCTGCGGCATGTGCGGCATGGTCATCAACGGCGTCGCGCACGGCGAACAGCGCGCGACGACGACGTGCCAGCTGCACATGCGCCACTTCGAGGACGACGCCACGATCACCATCGAGCCGTGGCGCGCCGCCCCCTTCCCCGTCGTCAAGGACCTGGTCGTGGACCGCAGCGCCTTCGACCGGATCATCCAGGCGGGCGGCTTCGTCTCGGTCCCGGCCGGCTCGGCCCCGGACGCCCACAGCATCCCCGTACGCAAGGAGGACGCGGACTCGGCCTTCGACGCGGCGACCTGCATCGGGTGCGGCGCGTGCGTGGCGGCCTGCCCGAACGGCTCCGCCTCCCTGTTCACCGCCGCCAAGATCACCCACCTGAGCCTGCTGCCCCAGGGCCAGCCGGAGCGCCTGTCCCGCGCCAAGGCCATGGTGGACCAGATGGACGCGGAGGGGTTCGGAGGCTGCACGAACACGGGAGAGTGCACGGCGGTGTGCCCCAAGGGCATCCCTCTGGACACCATCGCCCGCATGAACACCGACTACCTGAAGGCCAACGCCAAGTAGCAGGTCGCGCGGCTCCACCCAGTGGGCCGCCTGATGCCCGCCCCGAGCAAAAAGGGCTTCCCCAAGGGAGCGCTTCGCGCTCGGGGCTCAGGCTGTTTCCATAAAGGCGCCTATCGGCGCACCCCACGCCTTCGGCGGCTGGTCGGGCCCGCCCGTTGCCCGGTTACCGGCTGGGCCTGCTGGAGCCCACCCGGACCAAGGTCTTCGCCTAGCCGGGTCATACCTTGAAGCGATTCGACAATGCGTTGGAATGGTCTTCGCCGGCCGATACCCAGCCACGATGACCGCCGACCCAGGCAGCACAGAGCCGGGCGCCCCACAGGCGGGCAGCGGTAGGCGGTGCCCGCATGGCCTCTATTCGGCCATCTAAGATAATTGTCACCAATATTGACTATATCCAGCGCCTTCTCCGGGTCTGTGGGCCGTTCTCGCTGATGAGTCGCTTGTTTGGTCCCATCATTGAGACGGCCAACGTCGGTACAGCCAAATTTGGTTGTGCCGGAGTCGGTCTTGAGCAGGGCTGGGAGGCGCTTTAGGTCTCATCTGTGAGACCAATGGATGGAGGAGGGTCGCGGAGACCGAGCATTGATACCAACGCTTCAGTTAGTCTCATTCATGAGACTTTCGGGAGGATCGATGGAACCGTTCATCGGCAGGCGACGAGAGCTCGCCATCCTGCGGCGGGCCCTTGAGAAGACGCAGCGTCAGCGGTTCGACCGACCTGGGCGTGCGCTGCTCATACGGGGGCGACGCCGGGTCGGGAAGTCCAGGCTGGCAGAGGAGTTCATCCGGCAAGCACAGTTGCCCCACGTCTACTACACGGCCACCGGCCAGACGCTCGGCGAGGAACTCCGCACCTTCACCGAGGAGGCGCGCGCGTCGAGCCTGCCCGCGGCGTCGGTCTTCGATGACAAGCAACCCGGGTCATGGCATGACGCTCTCTCCCTCCTGGCTCGGGCTCTGCCAGAGGACTCCCCCAGCATCGTCGTCATCGACGAGCTTCCCTACCTCATCAAGGCGGACCCCACGTTGGAGGGCGTGCTCCAGAAGCTCTTCGACAAGGAGTTCTCCAGACGGCCCGTCCTGTTGCTCCTCATCGGCTCCGACCTATCCATGATGGAGGCGATCAACACCTACAGCCGTCCCTTCTACCAGCGGGCCGCCGATTTCGTGGTCCACCCTCTGACGCCATATGACGTCGGACAGGCGCTGGACCTTCCCCCCGCGGAGGCGTTCGACGCGCATCTGGTTTCGGGCGGGCTGCCGATGATCTGTGAAGAGTGGCCCAAGGGCGGTTCTCTCTGGACGTACTTGGAGCAGGCGGTCGAGGACCCGCTCTCGGCCTTGATAGTCAGCGGAGAGCGCGCTCTGGCTGCTGAGTGCCCGCCTGAAGCGCACGCTCATCAAATCCTCAACGCCATCGGTTCCGGGCAACGCACGCACTCCAATATCGCGGCCGCCACCCAGGACATCCCCCGTGCGACGATGAATCGCGCACTCCTGCTCCTCCTGGAAAAGCGCATGATCGCCGTGGACAGACCGCTCTCTACGCGCCCATCGCGGGACTCCCGATATCGCGTGATCGACTCGCATCTGCGGTTCTGGATTCCCTTCATCGGATTCCGCCTGACCGACATCGAGCGCGGCCGTGGAGACAAAGTCCTGGATCGGATCCGCCTGTCATGGACATCGTGGCGAGGAATGGCCATCGAGCCCCTGATCCAGGAGTCTTTCCGCCGCATGGACGGGTTGCCCGAACCGACTGGCGCCATCGGAGGTTACTGGACACGCAGCAACGATCCGGAGATCGACATCGTCGGCGCCGACCGGGAGCCGATCGCGAAGCGGATCACCATGCTCGGCTCCATCAAGTGGCTGGAGAACCGGCCATTTGATCAGCACGATCTGAAGGAGCTCATCGTCCATCAGTCGAAAACGCCAGGAACAGACACATCCACGCCGCTCTACGCGGTCTCCCGAAGCGGGTGCGACGTGGCGGGCATCACGCACATCACGCCGGATGAACTGCTGGACGTCTGGCGATGAGCGCGATCCTGGTCTCATCAATGAGACCAAGGCGGAGGCGAGATCCGCGCACGACGGCCCGTGAGACCGACTCCATCAGTCGGTCTCAATGATGAGACCGCGTGATCAGCAGGCCGTGCCCTCTCAAGATCTCCGATCGCCGTCGACTATGATAGTTTGAACTATCATAGTTGTGCCTATCATTGTCTGCTGGAGGTGGCGGCCATGCTGATCAAGCCGGAGCGCCTGTTCGGGCGTGACGCGGAGTGGGAGGAGTTGGCCGACTTCGCCGGTGCTCCCGCGAACGGTGCCACCTTGGGGCTGGTCTACGGGCGTCGGCGCCAGGGCAAGACCCTCATGCTCGAACTGCTCGCCCAGGAAACCGGCGCCCTGCTTTTCGCCGCCACCCAGCAGACAGAGGCACAGAACCTGGCCGATCTCGGCGCCGCCTACGCTGCCTATCGCGGGCTGCGGCAGCCGGTCTCGTTCGGCAACTGGCGGGAAGGGCTCGACGAACTGCTCCGGCTCGGCGAGGAGCGGGCGACGCCAGTGATCGTCGACGAATTTCCCTACCTGGTCTCCGCGACCCCGGCGCTGCCGTCGTACCTGCAGCAGGCATTGAGCCCGACGGGGCACGCGAAGGAGCACACTCGTACCCGTTTGATTCTCTGCGGAAGCGCGTTGACCACGATGGCTCAGCTGCTGGGCGGAGGCGCGCCGCTACGAGGCCGAGCGGTGCTCGAGCTGATCGTGCGGCCCTTCGGGTTCCGCGATGCCGCTGCTTTCTGGGGCCTGACCGGCGACCCGGAGCTGGCTTTCCGGGTGCATTCCCTCGTCGGCGGTACCCCTGCCTACCTGGAGATGTGTGGCGGCTCAGGTCCGGCCGACCTGGACGGGTTCGATCGATGGGTGCAGCGGCGGTTGCTGAATCCCGCCTCGGCGATGTTTCGCGAAGGCGGGCTGCTGCTCCGGGAGGAGCCCTCGATCTCCGATCCCACCTCGTACGCGGCCACGTTGAGCGCCATCAGCGCGGGCAACCGGCGCCGCTCGGAGATCGCCGCCGCCCTCGGCCGTCCCGTGAGCGCGCTGGCACATTTGCTCAACGGTCTGCGGAGCATCGGCCTCGTCGAGCAGGTCGACGACGCATTGCGTGACAAGCGAAGCGTTTTCCGGATCGCCGAGCCGATCGTCCGCCTGCACCAGTTGATCACGCAGCGCCGCGAGCCCGAGCTCGTCAGCGGTCAGGCCGCCCGCGTCTGGCGTGCCAATGCCGACACGGTGGCCTCGAAGATTTACGGCCCCCATTTCGAAGACCTCGCCCGGGAATGGTGCTTCCTTCATGCCTCCAGCGACACGCTCGGTGGAATGGCCAGTGCCGTACGCCCGAGCGAAATCCCCTGCCGAGCGCACCACAAAGGACATGAGCTCGACATCGTGGTGACCGAGACAAACTCCTTCGCCACCGATCGGATCATCGCGATCGGCGAGGCCAAGGCCACGCTCATGCCCATGGACGTCTCCCAGCTTCAGCGGCTGGATCACCTGCGCGCGCTGCTTCCCGACGCCCGGATCGGCACGCAGCCCAAACTACTGCTGCTCGCACGCTCCGGATTCACCGACGATCTGGTGGAGGCGGCACGCGGGCGCGCGGACGTTGAGCTCGTGGACCTGAACCGCATGTATTCAGGCGATTGACATTCGCCGCCCGTCAAACCCGGCTTCGACAAAATGGGTGGGAAATCTCTGCTGGTCACGCCACACTGATCAAGAACCAGTGAGGAGATTTCATCCCATGCCTAACCAGCCCGCACCGAACCTGCTGTCGTGGGCCAGCGAGATCGACGAAGGCGCGATCACGCAGGCCGCGCGCACCGCCCGCCTGCCGTTCGTCTCCGGCCACGTCGCTCTCATGCCCGACGCGCACGTCGGCATCGGTGCGACGGTCGGCTCGGTGATCCCCACGGAGAACGCGATCATCCCGGCCGCCGTCGGCGTGGACATCGGCTGCGGCATGGTGGCCACCGAGACGACGCTCACGGCCGCCGACCTGCCCGAGACCCTCGCCGCCCTGATGCCGATGGTGGAGCACCGCATCCCCGCCGGCGTCGGCAAGGGGCACGAAGACCCGGCGGTCGACCGTGCGCTCAGCGACCTCGGGCTCCCGCACACCGACCTCACCCCCAAGCAGACCAAGAAGGTGAGCGACCAGTTCGGCACGCTCGGCTCGGGCAACCACTTCGTCGAGGTCTGCCTGGACGAGCGGGACCACGTCTGGACGGTGCTGCACTCGGGGTCGCGCGGCATCGGCAACCAGCTCGCCCAGATGCACATCATTGGCGCGAAGAAGCTGATGAAGGAGCAGACCGTCGGCCTGGAGGACCCGGACCTGGCGTATCTCGTGCAGAGCACGCCGGAGTTCACCGCGTACATCGAGGACATGCTGTGGGCGCAGCACTACGCCATGGCCTCGCGGGCGCGGATGGACCGGGTCTTGATCAACGCCCTGTTCGGGGTCGTCGGCAAGGGCGAGCGGGTCCGTACGATCAATTGCTTCGCCGGCGAAACCGGGGTGATGACGAGCGGAGGCGTGCGGCCCATCGCCGAACTGTCCGGCGGCGTCCATGAGTTGCTCAGTACCGATGGTGAATGGGTCAAGGCTCCTGTCCGATCCTTCGGCCATCAGAAGCTCATGCGCGTACGGCTGTCGCGGAACGGCGTCGAGAAGGTCGTCTACGCCACCCCTGAGCATCGGTGGCTTCTCCGGACGCACAGCAGCGGCGGCACTCGGTACTGGGGGAAGCGGCCCGCTGAGATGACAACGGCCCAGCTGAAGGGAGGCGACCGTCTCGCTTGGACCTTCGCCAAGAGACCAGCTGGCATGGGCGTGGACAGGACAGGTGCGGCCCGGGGTTTCGTCTTCGGTGACGGATCGGTGTCGTCCCCCAACAGGTCCCGTGCGACCTTCTGTGGCGAGAAGGACCTCCACCTGCTGGAACTCTTCGAGGGGATCGGCAGACCGCTGCGAACGTACGACAATATGAAGGTGATCAACGGCTTGCCCGTCGATTGGAAGACGAGCATGCCACCCCTCGACAGCGCACCTTCTTACCTGTATGGCTGGCTGGCCGGATACTTCGCTGCCGATGGCGACGTCGGTAGGACCGGACGGCCCACTCTCGCTTCGGCTTCCCGCAAGCACCTCGAGCAGGTACGCGTAATCTGCAACCTGATTGGTGTCGGCACGTACGGGATCCGCGAGCACAAGCGTGTCGGCTATGGAACCAAGCCGACCTCGCTCTATCTGCTGGGGCTGATGCGCGGGGACCTCGACCCTTCGTTCTTCCTCATCCCGGAACATCGGGAGCGCTTCGAGGCGGGTCGCGGTGCGGTGGAACGGCGGGGCTGGACCGTGTTGGCGGTCGAGGACACCGACCGGGTCGAAGAGGTGTTCTGTGCCGTGGTGGACGGCACCCACGCCTTCGCGCTGGAAGACAACATCCTTACCCGGAATTGTCACCACAACTTCACCCAGCAGGAGACCCACTACGGCAAGACGTTGTGGATCACCCGCAAGGGCGCGATCAAGGCCGACACCGGTGACGAGGGCGTGATCCCGGGCTCGATGGGCACGCGCTCGTACATCGTGCGCGGTCGCGGTAACCCCGAGTCGTACAACTCGTGCTCCCACGGCGCGGGCCGCCGCATGTCGCGTACCAAGGCCAAGCGGGAGCTGTCCGCGGCTTCGCTCAAGGCGGCGATGGGCGGCCGCACCTGGAACGCGGATCGGGCCGCCGCGCTGGTGGACGAGCACCCCGAGGCATACAAGTCGATCGACCAGGTGATGGCGGACCAGCAGGATCTCGTGGAGGTCCAGCACACGCTCCGCCAGATCTTCAACTACAAGGGGTAGGACACTCGGTCCCCTCCCGCCGAGCCGATCATCT
The DNA here is from genome assembly GCF_044593615.1 of Nonomuraea sp. NPDC051941. Classification (NCBI taxonomy): domain Bacteria; kingdom Bacillati; phylum Actinomycetota; class Actinomycetes; order Streptosporangiales; family Streptosporangiaceae; genus Nonomuraea; species Nonomuraea sp. NPDC051941. The sequence continues at coordinate 84,557 of NZ_JBIUCF010000047.1, read as the reverse complement.
TCAGCGTGAGCTCGTGGAGTCGTTCCGCGGCGGCCGGGTCGAAGGACCCGGGGTCCAGGGCGATCCGGCGCTCTCGCATGAAGGCGCTGAGCGGCTCGGCGGGCGGGTCGTCGATGCGGGCGACGATCGGCTTGATGCCCTCCTCGACCGGCAGTCCGTGCTTCTTGAGCGCCTCCACGTGCGCGGCGGTCGCCGCGTCGTACTCGCCGGCGACGCTCGTCGAGACGCCTCCGGGATGCATGAGGACGTAGCGGGTACGGCTGCCGTGCCGGGCGGCGAAGGCCACGCCCAGCAGGTCGTTCGCCTTGCCGGCCTGGAACTGGGCGGCCATGCCGTCGTACCCGCGTTCGAGCATGAGGTCGTGCCAGCGGATGAGGCCGGTCGGCTGTCCGGGGCCTGAGACGTTCACGACGAGGCGGGGCGCGGTGAGGCCGTGGCTGAGGAGGAAGCGGCTCAGGTAGTCCAGCGCGAACGTCCCCTCCAGGCCCTCCGCCGTCACGAACCGGTGCGTGCGGAAGTAGCGTGCGCACAGCACGAGCGCGTCCACGGCTGGGAGTTCGGCGTTGATTTCGGCGATCACCCGCCGGTTCTCGCTGATCAGGCTCAGGTCCGCCGGGATGAACACCGCTCCGGGCAGTGCCTTGGACCTGTCGCGCCCGATGACGGCCACGGTGTCGCCCCGTTCGAGGTAGGTGCGGGCGAGGGCCCGTCCCATGCCGTCCGTGCCGCCGCTGATCACCAGTGTCCTCATGACGCGCTCCTCGCGGGCTCCGCTTCCGTCACGGGTTCCGTACGGGGTCGGCCCGGCAGGAGCGGGACGGCGGCCAGGATGATCACGATCACCGCCACGACGAGCCAGAAGATGCCGTGGAAGCCGCTGATCACGTCTCCGGAGGTCTGGAGGATGAGCGTGACCACGGCGACGCCGAGCGCCGCGCCGAGCTGGTTGAGCATGTAGAGCACCGAGCTGCCCTGCGCCACCATGGACGGCGGCAGGGACCGGTAGAGGGAGCCCATCGTGGGCGCGCTGAAGCACCCGCTGCCCAGCCCGATCGTGAACGCCGCCAGCGCCGGCCAGATCTCGGGCGTGTCCGCGCCGATCCGGGTGAAGGCCAGCGCGCTGAGCCCGGCCAGGAGCGCGCCGCCGGTGGCCAGGCCGCGGGCGCCGAGGCGGTCCGAGAGCCGTCCGGCCAGCGGCATGGCGAGCGCGCCGCCGAGCCCCAGTGGCGCCATCAGCAGCCCGGCGGCGAGCACGCCGTGCCCGTGGGCCTGCTGGTAGTACAGGGGCAGGGCGAACAGGGCGGCGAAGAGGGCCAGCCCGCCGAGGCCCATGATCGCGACGCTGGCGGTGAAGCCTCGATTGGTGAACAGCCGCAGGTCGATCAGCGGTGGAGTTCGACGGTCGCGCAGGGCGTGCGCCGCGTAGGCGAGCAGCAGGAGCGCGCCCGCCCCCAGCGGGAGCAGCGCCTGCCAGGCGGTGAACGCCCCCTGTTCGGCCGTCTGCGACAGGGCCAGGACGACGGTCGCGAACCCGGGCCCGAGCAGCGCCAGCCCCGCGACGTCGAGCCGCGCCGACGCCCCCTCGGACGGCTCGTCGACGGGGATCACGCGCAGCGCGAGCAGCAGCGCCACCAGGCCGACGGGCACGCTGAGCAGGAACATCCACCGCCACGACAGGCCGGCCAGCACGGCGCCGCCCGCGATCGGCCCGAGCACGGGCCCCAGGGACAGGACCACGCCCATCAGGCCCATCACCCGCCCGGCCCGGCGCGGCCCGGCGGCGCGGGCCAGCAGGATCAGCACGAGGGGATCGAGCAGCCCGGCCCCGAACCCCTGCACCACGCGGAACACGATCAGGGCGCCCACGTCCCAGGCCACCCCGGCCCCGAGCGATCCGGCGAGGAACAGCGCCAGCCCGGCCAGCCACAGCCGCTTGCCGCCGAAGCGGTCGACGGCCCAGGTGGTGAACGGGATGGTGGCCGTCACGGCCAGCAGGAACCCGGTGGACGTCCAGCCGATCGTGCTCAGCGAGGTCTCGAAGGTCGCGGCCAGGGTGTCGATGGCGACGGCGGCCATCGTGCTGTTGAGGATGCCCAGCAGGCCGCCGAGCAGGATCACGCCGATCATGCCCAGCAGCCGAGCGTCCAGCCGGTCGTCCGGCGAATTTGAACTCATGGGTTCAAACTAGTTATCTCATGCGTTCGCTCGCAACCCGTACGTCCATGAAGTTGAACTGGCGGGTACAATTCGGAGGCATGGCCACCACCACACGCGGGCGCATCGACAAGCGGCAGGCGATCCTGGAGGGCGCGTTCGCCGTGTTCGCCCGGCTCGGCTACGCGCAGGCGTGCGTGCAGGACATCGCGGATGAGGCGGGCGTGGCCAAGCCGACGGTCTACAACCACATGACGGACAAGGCCACCCTGTTCAGGAGCGCCGTCGAGGCCGCCGCGCAGATGACGCTGAACGCCCGCCTGGCCGCCCTGGAGCCGCTGGCCGACCCGGGCGAGGACCTGCGTGCCACGTTGGAGGGTGTCGCCGATGAGCTGCTGCGCCTGCACACCGACGGGCGCTCGTGCGCGCTGCGCCGGCTGCTCTACTCGGAGATCCTTCGCTTTCCCGACATCCTCGACATCGTCAAGGAGAGCGGCCCGGACCGCCTCAACCAGGCCCTCGCCGACCGGATGGCCCGGCTCGCGCTCGCGGGGCGCCTGCGCGCCGCCGATCCCGACATCGCGGCCGAGCAGTTCATGGCTCTGCTCGTCGGCCCGCTGGAGGCCCGTTCCCAGATGGGCACCCGTACGATCCCGGAAGGCGAGCTGCGAGAGCTGGCCCGCGCCGCGGTCCGGGCGTTCCTCGACGCCTGGGGTGCTGACTAATCTCGCCGACAAGGTCCCTTGTCGGTAGCGGGCAAGCTATATAGTCTGCCTCGTGTGGTGGAACGAGACGACTATGCGGCCATCCGCGATCGGATCATCGGGCTCTCCCACACCCATGGCTTGCGCTGCGACTGGGCGGAAACGACGAAACGCCAGCGATTCCTCCTGCTGTGGGACGCCGAGGGCCGGGTCGCGGCCCGCGCGATCGTCCCGCTCTACCCTGGGGAGACCCCGCACCTGGTGGACTCCCTCGAACGGGGGCTCGCGCACCTGTTCGGTGACGACTGGCTGGAGGATCCATGACCGCGGACCGCGTTGACGTTCACATCACCCTGGCGGGCAGCCTGTGGCTGGCCCAGGTGGACGGCGTGGCCGGCGGCATGTCCGCCCGCACGTTGAAGGAACTGCACGGGGACGTCGCCGAGGGGCTGCCGTTCCTCTTCGCCGACCGTCCGCAGGCGCCCAAGCCGGTCTACCACTACGCGCTGCCCGGCCTGTCGGAGCAGGACCTCGACGACTTCGCCGCCCTCCAGCGCCAGGCCGCCGCGATCGCCGAGGACTACACGCGCACGCTCAAGAAGCGCGTCAAGCACATGCACGAGCTCGGCCTGTCGGACGGGGACATCGGCGAGCTGCTCGGCCTGACCAAGCAGCGCATCCAGCAGATCCGCAGCAGCGCGAACGACGAGTCCCGCCAGGTCTCCTAGCGCGGCGTCCCGGCACGCGAACGGCGCCCCCTCTCGCGAGGAGGCGCCGCCGGGAATCGGGGACTACCTGACCCAGAGGTAGTACCAGCCGGTGCCGTTGAGCGTGCACTTGTACTCGTCCCAGCCCTCACGCTGATACGACTGGCCCATGTCCACACACTTGCTGTAGCTGGTGTATTCGCCGATGTATGTCCAGCTGGCCGCCTGGGCGGGGGCGGCGATGCCGATGGCGGCCAGCGCCGCGATACCAGCGGCGACGATACCTGCACGAACGCGCATGCGTGATCTTCCCTTCCTCCGGGGGGTTCCGCATACAACGATCATGGAAGGCCCTACAAGACCGCTATAGAGCGGCCACAAATGCGTCAGGAGGACAGCGCCTGGTAGGCGGCCAGCAGGAAACCCATGCCGCGGTCGTCGCCCTGGCTGAGCATCCGGTTCATCACGTACGCCACCGTCATGCGGGCGTCGAGGTCGATCACGACCAGCGAGCCGCCCATCCCGCCCCAGAAGCACGTACGCGGCTCGAGCAGCCCGTAGCCCATGCCGTACCACATCCGCGTGCCCAGGACCCGGTCGAAGCCCCGGAACTGCTCCTCGACGGCCCGCGCGCAGCCCTCCTCCGACAGCAGCCGCACGCCGCGCAGCGTCCCGCCACAGGCCAGGACCGACTGTACGAGGCCGACCGAGCGGGCGTTGCCGTGCCCGTTGCCGGCCGGGATCTCGGCGCGCCGCCAGGGGGTGGTGTTGGCCTCCTCGGGCCGCAGCACGGGATTGGCGGGCAGGTCGGGCGGGGCTTCCATGGGCGTCGGGGGCGGGATGACGGGCGCGACCCTGGGGTCGTGCCCGGCGGCGAGGCCGATGTGGAAGTCCGCTCCCAGCGGCCCGGCCACCTCCTCGGCGAAGAAGGCGCCCAGGCTGCGCCCGGTGACGCGGCGGACGACCTCCCCGACCAGGAAACCCTGGGTGATCGCGTGGTATCCGGCCTCGGCGCCCGGCTCCCAGCGCGGCGCCTGCCCGGCCAGCCGCGTCGTGGCCAGCCGCCAGTCGTAGAGGTCCTCGACCGTCATCGGCTCGTCCCAGCTGGGCAGGCCGGCGGTGTGGGAGAGCAGGTGGCGTACCAGCACCCGCTCCTTGCCCGCGGCGGCGAACTCCGGCCAGTAGGCGGCTACCGGCGCGGCCAGGTCGAGCTCGCCCCGGTCGGCGAGGATCAGCGCGCACAGCGCCGTCATCGGCTTGGTGGTGGACCAGACGTTGGTGATGGTGTCGCGCTCCCAGGGGACGGTACGGGCCGCGTCGGCGTACCCGCCCCAGATGTCCACCACCGGCTCGCCGTCCACGTGGACGGCCACCGAGGCGCCGACGTCGTCCTTGTCCAGGGAGGCGGCCAGCAGCTCGCGCACCTCGCCGAAGCGGTCCTCGCACACACCATGGATCTCGGCCATGGACGGAAAGTAGCCCGGCTGCCCGCGGGCGGGCCACGGATTTTTTGGCATACTCCTGGTCATGGTCGTGCTCGAGACGGAACGACTTGTCATGAGGCCGCTGACGGGCGATGACTTCGACGACTACGCCAGGATGCTCGCCGATCCCGAGGTCGCGGACGGACTGGCGGAGAGCGTGGGGACCTCCCGGGCCGACGCCTGGCGGAGCCTCGCCACGTTCATCGGGCACAGGGAGATCCGCGGCTACTCGCATTGGGCGCTGGTCGAGAAGGCCACGGGCCGGTTCGCCGGGCGGGCGGGGCCCTGGCGGCCCTACGGCTTCCCGGGGCTGGGAGTCGGCTGGTGCCTGGCCCGCGACCACTGGGGCAAGGGCTATGCCACCGAGGCGGCACGGGCGGCCCTCGACTACTGCTTCGGCACGCTCGGCGCGACGGAAGTGATCTCGCTCATCCTGCCCGGCAACGCGCGGTCCGTCTCCGTCGCCGAACGCATCGGCCACTCCCACCTGCGCGATACCGAGTACCGAGGGCAGCCGGTCCACGTCTACGGCCAGCGTCGGTAGGCTGCGCCGCATGGAGGTCGGCGAGCTGCTGGGGTCCGGGCGCACCGCGGACGTGTACGCGATCGACGACGAGCGGGTCCTACGCCGCTACCGGATACCGATCGACGCGCGGCGGGAGGCGGCGGTCATCGCGCACGTGGCCGGCCACGGATACCCCGTGCCCGAGCTCTACCCCGACGCGGGGGCGGCCACCGAGCTGGTGATGGGGCGGCTGTCGGGGCCGACGATGCTGCGGGCGCTGTTCGACGGGGAGATCACGGCCGAGGAGGCGGGCGGGATCATCGCGGGGCTGCTGCGGCGGCTGCACGAGATCCCGGCGCTGGCGCCCGCCGATCCCGGCGACCGGGTGCTGCATCTGGACCTGCACCCCGACAGCGTCATGCTGACGCCGCGGGGCCCGGTCGTGATCGACTGGTGCAACAGCCAGGACGGGCCGCCCGGGTTCGACTGCGCGATGTCCGCGGTGATCTTCGCGCAGGCGGCCGTGGACGAGGTCGAGTTCGCCGAGGTGGCGCGGAGGGGTCTTGTCGCGCTGGTCGCCGGGCTGGGCTCCGCCATGGACTTCGGCGAAGGGCTCGACCGGGCCGGGGCGCGCCGGGCCGCCGACGGGGCGCTCACCGAGCGGGAGGCCGGGCTGGTGGACGCGGCGGTGGAGCTGATCCGCGGCCTGCGGCTCCCTGGGGCGGGCTGAGGCGCTGCTACTCCGTCCAGGCGGCCGTGGTTTCTAGGCGTTCGTACCAGAGCTTCTCGCTCGCCCCGCCGGGCTCCCAGCGGGCGCAGAAGTCGATCAGGTCGCGGCAGCGCGCCACCATGGCCTCCCGGCGCTCCTCCCACGAGGGGACGGCCCCGTCGTAGGCGGCGAAGAAGCGCGAGAGCAGCGGAACGTGCTCCGGGTGGTGGCTGCGGATGATCCACTCGCACCACGCGAGGTCCTCGACCGGGCGCCCGGGGTGGGCCCACTCCCAGTCGAGGATCGCGGTCGTCCGGAACGTGGCCGGGTCGAACAGCATGTTCTGCGGGCCGAAGTCGCCGTGCACGATGCCCAGCCGGTGGATGCCGGACAGGGCCCGGCCGCACTCGGCGAGCACCTCGGCGCCGTGCCCCTCGTCGATGAGGTCCTGGCCGTGGGCGCCGGAGACGAAGCGGGTGGTCAGGCTGGTCGAGGTGACCTGGTGAACGCGGGGGACCGGGAGCCGGCCGCGCAGCCGGCGCAGGTATCTGCTCTCCGTGCCCAGCCGGAACGCCGCCTCCGGGCCCTGGTAACACTTCACGACCAGGGTGCCGTCGCCGACTGTGCTGTTGGTGTACCCGTGCTTCACAAGGGTCGATTCTGGCCTACTCCGACCCCTGCCAGACGCCTCGGCACGCTATCGCGTGCGACTCCGATACACGATGTAAGGACGGAACAAATAGCCCAACGGGGCGGAAAGAGCATGCACCAGGCGGCTGAACGGGAAAAGTACGAACAGCGCCATCCCGATGAGCGTGTGCACCTTGTAAAGGACGTCGGCCTGACGCATCGCGGCGACGTCCGGCTGGAGGATGAAGATGCCGCGGAACCAGGGCGCGACCGTGGTCCGGTAGCTGACGTCGCTCGGCACGTAACCCGTGACCGTCGTCACCACGCCCGCCACGAGCGAGGCGGCCAGCACCGCGTACATCACCTTGTCGTTGGCCGTGGTCGCCATGAACACCGGGCCGGTGGCGCGGCGGCGGTAGATCAGCAGGGCCAGCCCCACCAACGTGACCAGGCCCGCGAGCCCGCCCCAGATGAGGGCGTTCAGGTGGTAGGCGGCGTTGGAGACGCCGATGGCGTCGGTCCAGCTCGCCGGGATGAGCAGGCCGGTCACGTGGCCGACGATCACGAAGACCAGGCCGTAGTGGAACAGCGGGCTGGCCACGCGCAGCAGCGGGCTCTCGTAGAGCTGGGACGAGCGGGTCGTCCAGCCGAACTTGTCGTACCGGTGGCGCCAGATCAGCCCGCCCACGAAGACCACCAGGGTCAGGTACGGCAGGACCACCCAGAGCGTGCTCTCCGCCCAGCTCACAGGTAACCTCCCACGGTCTCGGCCGGCGGCCCGGCCTGGGCCAGGCGCGTGGCCTGGAGCCGCTCGGCGGCGGTGATCGGCGGCAGGGCCGCGCACACCGCGCCGATCACGTACGCGTACGGCGAGTCACGGTCGGTCAGGGCCGTGAGCAGCAGCTCCAGCCCCAGCCTGTGCTCCCTGAGCAGCTCGGCGCCCGAAGGATCGAGCGCGGCGAACTCCAGCAGCACCGGCAGGAAGTCGGGCAGTTCGTCGTCCATCAGCTCCCACCCGGCCGCGCGGTAGCGCTGTTTCAGCGCGGCCAGCGACCGGCCGCGGCGGCGGGTGTCGCCGTCGGTGTAGTAGGTGAGGTAGAGGCAGCAGCGCCGGTGCAGGTCGAACGTCTCCACGTAGTGCGCGGCCAGCTCGCCGGGCCCGAGGTCGGAGACACGCGACAGGAACGTCCCGAAGTGCGGCTCGGCGGCCTCCTTGATGAGCGGGAGCCGGTGCCAGAACCGCTCGTCGGGATAGGCGAGGAGGTGGGCGGCGGCCTGCCAGACGACGGCCCCCACGACGGCGCTGCTCATGGTCTTCTCCTCTTGGTCGGGAACAGGCCGGCGGGGGTGCCGCGGCCGTCCCAGTTGAGCAGGTTCACCCGATCGTGGGTGACCTCGTCGCCGGTCTGGCGCTGCTTCAGGCCGTGGAAGATCTCCACCGCGACCGGGACGGGCCGGCCCGACCCCTCGCCGAACGGGCCCTGCATCCCGGGCCCGCCGTCGTAGTCGAGGCTGCAGCCGCCCTCCTCCACGATCCCGGGAGGGATGTTCCCGTAGGCGGTCGGGATCACGTACCGCTCGTCGTACTTGGCCAGCGCCAGCAGCCGGTACATGTCGCGTACCTGCTCCTCCGACAGGCCCGTCTCCGCCAGGACGGGCGGCTCGCCCAGGTTGACCGAGCGCATGTACGAGCGCATCGCCGCCAGCCGGCGCAGCGCGGCGGTCACGGGCGCCGGGTCGCCGGCGGAGAACAGTTCGGCCAGGTAGCCGACGGGGATGCGGAGCGACTCGATGGCGGCGAACAGGTTGACCGCGTCCTCGCCGTCGTGGCCGCCTTCGGCGAGCGCGTCCACGACGGGGGAGAGCGGCGGGACGTACCAGACCATCGGGAGGGTGCGGTACTCCGGGTGCAACGGCAGTGCTATCCGGTATTTCTTGATCAGGTCGTACACCGGGGATCGCCGCGCGGCCTCCACCCAGTCGGCGGGCAGGTCCGCGGCGTCCACCGCCGGGTCGTACGGGTCGACGAACAGGTCCAGCTGGGCCTCGTACAGGTCGCGTTCATTGGCCACCGAGGCGGCCGCCGCCACGCGTTCGGCGTCGTACAGCAGGACCCCGAGGTAGCGCAGGCGCCCGACGCAGGTCTCCGAGCAGACCGTCGGCAGCCCGACCTCCACGCGCGGGTAGCAGAACGTGCACTTCTCCGCTTTGCCGGTCTTGTGGTTGAAGTACATCTTCTTGTACGGGCAGCCCGTCACGCACATGCGCCAGCCCCGGCACTTGTCCTGGTCCACGAGCACGATGCCGTCCTCGGCCCGCTTGTACAGGGCGCCCGACGGGCACGAAGCCACGCACGACGGGTTGAGGCAGTGCTCGCAGATGCGCGGCAGGTAGAACATGAACGCCTGCTCGAAGGAGAGCTTGACCTGGTCCGACACCTTGGCGAGCACGGGGTCGGGCGATGGGTCGCCGCCGAGGTCGTCGTCCCAGTTGGCGCTCCACTCGATCTTGGTGGGCCGGTTGCTGATGAGCGACCTGGGCGGTGCGACGGGGACGTCCTCGGAGAGGGGCGCCTTGATGAGGTTCTCGTAGTCGTACGTCCAGGGCTCGTAGTAGTCCCGGAGCGCGGGCATGAGGGGGTTGGCGAAGATGGTGAGCAGCTTGTGGAGGCGGCCGCCCGCCCTGAGCTTGAGCCTGCCCCTCCTGTCCAGCGTCCAGCCGCCACGCCAGCGTTCCTGGTCCTCGTAGCGCCTCGGGTAGCCCTGGCCGGGGCGGGTCTCGACGTTGTTGAACCAGACGTACTCGACGCCCGCCCGGTTGGTCCAGGTCTGCTTGCAGGTGACCGAGCAGGTGTGGCAGCCGATGCACTTGTCCAGGTTCATCACCATGGCGATCTGGGCCATGATCGTGGCCATCAGAAGCGCACCTCCTGTGATCTGCGGCGGATGGTGGTGATCTCGTCGCGCTGGTTGCCGGTGGGGCCGAAGTAGTTGAAGCCGTACGAGAGCTGGGCGTAGCCGCCGATCATGTGGGTGGGCTTGATGAGCACCCTCGTCAGCGCGTTGTGGATGCCGCCCCTGCGGCCGGTCGCCTCCGACTTGGGCACGTCGATCAGGCGCTCCTGCGCGTGGTACATGTACACCGTGCCCTTCGGCATGCGGTGCGAGACGATCGCCCTGGCCACGACCACGCCGTTGCGGTTGACCGCCTCGATCCAGTCGTTGTCCGCGATCCCGAGCCCGGCCGCGTCCTCGACCGACATCCAGATCGTCGGGCCGCCCCTCGACAGCGACAGCATGAGCAGGTTGTCCTGGAACTCGGAGTGGATCGACCACTTGCTGTGCGGGGTCAGGTAGCGCAGCGTGCCGGCCTCGCCGAACAGCGCCGCCAGGTCCAGCGGCGGGCGGTAGATCGGCAGCGACTCGCCGTACTCGTGCATCCAGTCGTGGTCGAGGAAGAAGTGCATGCGGCCGGTGAGCGTGTGCCAGGGCTTGCCGTTCTCGACGTTGATCGTGAAAGGGGAGTAGCGGCGCTCGTGTGACTCCTTGCCCGACCACTCGGGGCTGGCGGTGACCTGCACCGGCCTGGCCTGGGTGTCGGAGAAGACGATCCGGTGCCACACGTTGACCAGGTCCTCGAAGTCGGTGCCCGTACGCTCGGCGAGCTGCCTGAAGCCCTGCGCGGCCAGCCTGCCGTTGCTGACACCCGACAGCGCCAGGATCGCCTCGCACGCCTTGGCGTCGGTGTCGAGCTCGGGCCGGCCCTTGGCCGCGCCGCGCGGCACCAGGCCGCACGCCTGGCCCAGCCAGGCCACCTCCTCGTCGGGCATGAACGTCACGCCCTTGACCGGGATCCCCAGCCTCTCCGTGAGGGGGCCGAGCGCCGCCAGCTTCTCGGCGATGGCGCCGTAGTCGCGCTCGACCACCTTGAGCTCGGGCCCGCCGCCCATCGCGAGCTCGCCCGGGGTGTCGTGCTGGTACGCCGTCGCGACCACGTCCCTGCGGATGCCGAGGTGCTTCTCGCCGAGCTTGCTGAAGGTGCGAGCGATGGCATGAAAGGCCGAAAAATCGGTCTTCGTCTCCCAGGGTGGGCTGATCGCCGGGTTGAACGCGTGCACGAACGGGTGCATGTCCGTGGACGACAGGTCGTGCTTCTCGTACCAGGTGGCGGCCGGGAGCACGATGTCGGAGAAGATCGTCGAGGACGTCATCCTGAAGTCGAGCGTGACCAGGAGGTCCAGCTTGCCGCTCGGGGCCCGGTTGTCGGGGTCCTCCAGGTTCGAGATGGCGCCGAGCAGGTGGTGCTGGAAGTACTCGCTGCCCTTGGCGGAGGAGCCGAGGAGGTTCGAGCGCCAGAGCGTGAGCACGCGGGGCCAGTTGCGCGGGTCGTCCGGGCGTTCGGCGGCGTAGCCGAGCCGGCCCGAGCGGAGCTCCTCGCGCGTGTACGCGATGGGGTCGTCGGCGTCACCCAGCTCCAGGGGGTTGCGGTCGAACGTCGGGGCCATCGGCATCCAGCCGTTCCTGACGGCCTCCGCCACCAGGTCCGCGGTGCGCTTGCCGCGGAACGTGCCGGGGCCGAGGGGCGAGGCCAGGTCGCCCGCGTCGAAGTGGTCGTAGCGCCACTGGTCGGTGTGCAGGTACCAGTACGGCGTGCCCGGGACCTGCCGCGGCGGCCGCGCCCAGTCGAGGGCGCCCGCCAGCAGCGCCCAGCCGCCCAGCGGCCGGCACTTCTCCTGGCCCACGTAGTGCGCCCACCCGCCGCCGTTGCGGCCCTGGCAGCCGGTCAGCAGGAGGAGCGACAGGAACGCCCGGTAGATCGTGTCGCCGTGGAACCACTGCGTGGTGCCCGCCCCGAGGATGATCATGCATCTGCCCCGGGTCGACTCGGCCGTCCTCGCGAACTCTCTGGCGATCTTCACCGCCCTCCCGGCGGGCACGCCCGTGATCCCCTCCTGCCAGGCCGGCGTGTACGGCTCCCCGGCGTCCTCGTAGCCCGCCGGCCAGACACCCGGGAGCCCGTCGCGCGCCACCCCGTACTGGGCCAGCAGCAGGTCGAACACCGTGGTCACCAGGTGTTCCCCGACCCTGGTCACCGGGACGCCCCTGCGTACCGGACCGCCGCCGTCGAAGCGGGGCAGCAGGACCTCGGCCGGCTCGCCCCCGTACAGGGTGAGCTTGGGGTCGGTGCCGAGGTCGAGGTTCCAGCGGCCCTTGCCGGACTCGGTCCAGCGGAAGCCGGCCGAGCCGTTCGGCACGACGGGCTCGCCGGCCTCCGACATGAGCACGGTCTTCCACTCGGCCGCCTCCTCCTGGGAGCCCAGGTCCTTGGCGGTGAGGAACCTGCCGGGCACGTACGCGCCCGCACGCTCCTCGAGCCGGACGAGGAAGGGCAGGTCGGTGAAGCGCTTGACGTAGTCGGTGAAGTACGGCGTCGCGCGCTCGACGAAGAACTCCTTCAGCAGCACGTGCCCCATGGCCATGGCCAGCGCGCCGTCCGTGCCGGGCCGCACGCTGACGAACTCGTCGGCGAACTTGGCGGCGTCGCTGTAGTCGGGGGAGACCACGACGACCTTCTGGCCCCGGTAGCGGGCCTCGGCCATCCAGTGCGCGTCGGGGGTGCGGGTGACCGGGACGTTCGCGCCCCACATGATCAGGTACGCGGCGTCCCACCAGTCGGCCGACTCCGGCACGTCGGTCTGGTCGCCGAACACCTGGGGGGAGGCCACGGGCAGATCGGCGTACCAGTCGTAGAAGGAGAGCATGGCGCCGCCGATCAGCGACAGGAACCGCGAGCCGACCGCCTGGGAGACCATCGACATGGCGGGGATGGGGGAGAAGCCGGCGATCCGGTCGGGGCCGTACCGCTGGATGGTGTAGACGTGGGCGGCGGCGATCATCTCGGTGGCGAGGTCCCAGGTGACGCGGACGAGGCCGCCGGTGCCTCGGGCGGACTGGTAGCGACGCCTTTTCAACGGGTTTTTCACGACATATGCCCACGCGTCCACGGGGTCGCCGTTCAGGCGTTTCTTCGCTTCCAGGTACATCTCGACGAGGACGCGTCGGGCGTACGGGTAGCGGACCCGGGTCGGCGAGTAGGTGTACCAGGAGAAGGCGGCGCCGCGCGGGCAGCCGCGCGGCTCGTACTCGGGGCGGTCGGGACCCACGCTCGGGTAGTCGGTCTCCTGCGCCTCCCAGGTGATGATGCCGTCCTTGACGAACACCTTCCACGAGCACGAACCCGTGCAGTTCACGCCGTGCGTGGAGCGGACCACCTTGTCGTGACTCCACCGGTCACGGTAGAAGGTGTCTCCTTCGACGCCGCCTTTCAGGTAGAGGGTGTGCAGATCGGTGCTGGTGGCCGACCTGCGCAGATAGCGACCGGTCTTCAGCAGGAGCTCCTCCACACTCATACCCCCACTTCATCACACATAGTGACTCTCTGTTACACAGGGTGTATGGGTGAGCTTCGTAAAGGTCAGGTGTCGAACCTGGCCCTGGCCACTGCGGCGTTCGCGGTGACGTTCTGGGCGTGGAACCTCATCGGGCCCCTGTCCGGGAGCTACAGCAGGCAGTTGGGGCTGTCGCCGACCCAGACCTCGCTGTTGGTGGCGATCCCGGTGGTGGTGGGGGCGCTGGGGCGGATCCCGGTGGGGGTGCTCACCGACCGGCTCGGCGGGCGGCGGATGTTCGCGGCCGTCTGCTTCGTGTCGATCGTGCCGGTGCTGTTCGTCGGGTGGTCCGGTTCGTACGCGTGGCTGCTGTTCTGGGGGTTCCTGCTGGGGATTCCGGGGACGTCGTTCGCGGTCGGCATCCCGTTCGTGAACGCCTGGTACGAGCCCGCGCGCCGGGGGTTCGCGACCGGGGTCTTCGGGGCGGGCATGGGTGGCACGGCGCTGTCCTCGTTCTGCACGCCGCGGCTGGTGGAGGAGGTCGGGCGGGCGGGGGCTCATGTGCTGATGGCGGCGGTGCTGGCGCTGATGGGGGTGATCATGCTGGGCGGCAGCCGGGACTCGCCCGCGTGGTCGCCTGCGGGGTCCTCCGCAGGGGTGTCAGCGGGGTCGGTCGCGGGGGCGCCGGCCGGATCGGTCGCGGGGGCGGCCGCGGTGCGTGGGATGCGGGAGGCGGTGCGGATCAAGGCGACCTGGCAGTGCGCATTCCTTTATGCGGTGACTTTTGGCGGCTTCGTAGCCTTTTCCACCTATCTCCCGACATTGCTGCAGAACGTGTACCGCTTCGCTCAGACCGACGCCGGGCTGCGTACGGCCGGGTTCTCGATCGCGGCCGTGCTGTCGAGACCGCTGGGCGGGGCGCTCTCCGACCGGATCGGGCCGGTCAGGGTGCTGTTCGTCGCGCTCGGCGGGACCGTGGTGATGGCGCTGGTGCTGGCCCTGAGGCCGCCCCCGGAGGTGCCCGCCGGGGTGAGCTTCGTGCTCATGGCGTCCTTCCTGGGCCTCGGGACCGGCGGCGTGTTCGCGCTGGTGGCCAGGCTGGTCGAGGCGTCCAGGGTGGGGACGGTGACCGGGCTCGTCGGGGCCGCCGGAGGGCTGGGCGGGTACTTCCCGCCCCTGGTGATGGGGGTCGTCTTCACCGCTACGGGGGCGTACACGGTGGGGTATTTGCTGCTGGCGGTGACTGCGCTGGCGGCGCTCACGTACACATACCGGGCATTCCGGACGCTCTAGTGGCGGGTTTTCGTACGTTCCAGCTGCTCGAAAACCGTTTGCCGAGCCGGGGTGCGCCTTGTCAACCTTGTCAGGCCATGCGATCCCTTCCTGAAGCCGATCCCGGCGTGCCCGACATTCGCAGCCCGTTCCGCTACCTGTGGTGGAACGCGCGGCGGCAGTCGGCACACCTTCTCGTGGGCATCGGCTTCGCCACCCTGTGGTGGCTGGTGCAGGCGCTGATGCCGGCGGCGCTCGGGAAGGGCATCGACGCCGTCACCGCCAAGGACACCGGGGGGCTGCTGCTCTGGGCTTCGGTCCTGTTCGGCCTGGGGCTGATGCAGGCGTTCACCGGGATCATGCGGCACCGGATGGCCGTCTACAACTGGCTGGCCGCCGCGTACCGCACCGTGCAGCTGACCGCCAGGCAGTCCGCCAGGCTGGGCGCCACGCTGCCGAAGCGGCTCTCGACCGGTGAGATCGTCAGCGTCGGCAACTCCGACATCGCCCACATCGGCAACTCCATCGACATCCTGCTGCGCGGCACCGGCTCCATCGTGGCCATCGTCACCGTCACGGTGATCCTCATCTCGACCTCGCTGCCGCTCGGGCTGCTGGTCCTGTTCGGCGTGCCGCTCATGACCGCGGCCGTCGGGCCGCTGCTCAGGCCTCTGCACAGGCGCCAGGCCAGGCAGCGCGAGCTGTCCGGCGACCTGTCCACCAGGGCCGCCGACATCGTGGCGGGCCTGCGGGTGCTGCGCGGGATCGGCGGGGAGCAGGTCTTCGCCGACCGCTACCGGGCCGAGTCGCAGCGGGTCCGGCGGGCCGGGGTGAGCGTGGCCGGGGTCGAGTCCGTGCTCGAAGGCGCCCAGATCGTGCTGCCCGGCCTGCTCATCGCGGCCGTCACCGGCGTCGGCGCCTCGTTCGCCGTCGCCGGGGAGATTCCCACCGGGCAGCTCGTCGCGTTCTACCTCTACGCGGTCTTCCTGATCGGCCCCATGCGGACGCTCACCGAGGCCGCCGACAAGCTCACCAAGGGCCACGTGGCAGCCGGACGCGTGATCCGGATCCTGGCCATCCAGCCCGAGGTCACCGGCGGCACCGGCACCAGCGCGGGCGGCGTCCTGCGCGACTCGTACAGTGGCGTGACCCTCCAGCCCGGCTGCCTCACGGCGGTCGCGGCGGACACCCCCGATGACGCCATCGCCATCGCCGACCGGCTCGGCCGCTACGCCGACGGCGACGTCACGTTCGGCCCGGTCGACCTGTCCACGCTGCCCATCGACGAGGTCCGCGCCCGCATCCTGGTCGCCGACAACGGCGCCCGGCTGTTCACCGGCCGCCTGCGCGACGAGCTCGACGTGCGCGGCGAGGCCTCCGACGCGCAACTGCGCGAGGCCCTGCACGCGGCCTGCGCCGAGGACATCGTGGAGGCGCTGCCCGACGGGCTGTCCGCCACGGTGGCCGAGGCGGGGCGGGAGTTCTCGGGCGGGCAGCAGCAGCGGCTGCGCCTGGCCCGGGCGCTGCTGGCCGACCCGGAGGTGCTCATCCTGGTCGAACCCACCAGCGCCGTCGACGCCCACAGCGAGGCCCGCATCGCCGAACGCCTCGCCAAGGCCCGGGTCGGCAAGACCACACTGATCTGCACGACCAGCCCGCTGGTGCTCGACCGTACCGACCACGTCGTCTATGTGCAGGACGGGCGGGTGCTCGCCGAGGGCACGCACCGGCAGCTGCTGGACAGCTCGCCACATTACGCCGCCACCGTGACCCGCGGAGAGGACTGACCTCATGCCCCGGACCCACGCGAAGCGCTGCCCCCTGCCCACCCTCGGCTCTCGACTCCGGGACGGATGGGACCACCGACGGGCACGGTGCACATTCGGAATGCTCGCTCGCTCGTTCGTTCGGAAGGGGTGAAGCAGGATGGCCCGCGAGATCTTGCCGGTCGCCGATCGAAAACAGGTGCGTGCCTACGCCAGGCGGCTCACCCTCCGCTACCCGCGACAGCTCACGATCGCGCTGACCCTGCACGGTCTGGCGGCCGTCGCGGGGCTGGCGGTGCCGTGGCAGCTCGGCGGGCTGGTGGAGGACGTCCAGTACGGCGTCGAGGTCAACGTCGCCGTGGTGGCCGCCGCCATCGGAGGCTTCCTGCTGCTGCAGGGTGCGCTCATGCGGTTCGCGGTGCTGGCCTCCGCCAAGCTCGGCGAGAAGGTGCTGGCGGAGCTGCGCGAGGAGTTCGTGGACCGGGTGCTCGGGCTGCCGCTGTCCACCGTCGAGCGGGCCGGGTCCGGCGATCTGATCACCCGTACCTCCCGCGACGTGGACTCACTGTCCCGCACCGTACGGAACGCCGTCCCGGAGACGCTGATCGCCCTGGTCACCTTCCTGATCACGATCGGCGCGCTGCTGCTGGTCAGCCCCCTGCTGATGCTGCCGATGCTGATCGCCGGGCCGGTGATCTGGGTCTCCACGCGCTGGTACCTGAAGCGGGCACGAGACGGCTATCTCCGCGAGAACGCCGCCTATGCCGACATGACGGAAGGGCTGGCCGAAACCGTCGAGGGCGCCCGTGCCGTGGAGGCGCTCGGCCTGCAGGCGCGCCGCCGATCGCGTACCGACGACGACATCAGCCGCTCCTTCGCCGCCGAGCGCTACACGCTCGGGCTCCGCACGGTGTGGTTCCCCGCCGTCGAGCTCGGCTACGTGATCCCCGTCGTGGCCACGCTGCTGGTCGGGGGCCTGTTCTACACCAACGGCTGGGTGGCGCTCTCCCAGGTGGCCACCGCCACGCTCTACGCGCAGCAGCTGATCGACCCGCTGGACAGGTTCCTGATGTGGATCGATGAGCTGCAGGTGGGCGGGGCGTCCATGGCCCGGCTCCTGGGCGTGGCCAACGTCCCCGACGACCGTGCGGCCGGCTCCACGCGTCCCTCGGGCGAACTGCTGGAGGCGTCCGACGTCCGGTACGCGTACCGGGAGGGCCGGGACGTGCTGCACGGCGTGTCCCTGACTGTCCGGCCCGGCGAACGACTCGCCATGGTGGGCCCTTCGGGGGCCGGAAAGTCCACGCTGGGCCGGCTGCTGGCGGGCATCCACGGGCCGCGTACCGGCTCGGTGTCCGTGGGCCGGGTCCCGCTCGTGGACCTGCCGCTGGACGAACTGCGGGGGCACGTGGCGCTGGTGACGCAGGAGCACCACGTGTTCAAGGGCTCGCTGCGCGACAACCTGCTGATCGCCCGCCCGGACGCCTCCGACGCGGCCGTACGCCAGGCGCTCGAAGCAGTGGACGCCCTGGGCTGGGTCCTCGCCCTGCCTGAGGGCCTGGAGACGGAGGTGGGCTCCGGCGGCCTGGCGGTGTCACCCGCCCAGGCGCAGCAACTCGCCCTGGCCCGCCTGGTGCTCGCCGACCCGCACACCCTGGTCCTGGACGAGGCCACCTCCCTCATCGACCCCCGCGCTGCCCGCCACCTCGAACGCTCGCTGGCCGCCGTCCTCGACGGCCGCACCGTGATCGCGATCGCCCACCGCCTCTACACGGCCCACGACGCCGACCGGGTGGCGGTCGTGGAGGACGGCCGGATCAGCGAGCTGGGCTCCCACGATGACCTGGTGGCGGAGGGCGGCTCCTATGCCGCCCTCTGGACCAGCTGGCACGGCACTCCGACCACCACCCGCTCCTGAACGAGGATCGTCACGTCGGCTCCCCGGCTTGGCGTCCGCAGGCGAGGAAGTCAGAGGAGCCGCGCGATCTCGGTTGCGGCGAGCCGTACGCGTGGGGCGATCTCGTTCTCGTCCCGCGTCCCGATGGTCACCACGCCCACGCTTGCGTCGGCCGGGCGCCCTGCTGCGACGATCGGGGCAGCGATGCCCCATGCCCCTGGCTGTAGCTCCCCTGCCGTGACCGAGTAGCCGGTGGCGCGGGCCTGCGTTATCTCCGAGCGCTCCCCGGGGAGGGGCGGGCGGCCGGCCAGGATGGCGATCCCTGAGGCGCCGCGGTTCGCCGGATGCCGAGTGCCGGCGCGATAGCTGACGTGGATCTGCGAGACGCGCGGCTCGGTCACGGTCAGAACGACCGCCTGGCTCTCGTCGATGTCGAGCACCGTGATGAAAGCGGTGGCGTTGCAGGCGTCGGCGAGCACCTGGAGTGCTGCGGAGGCCGCGCTGCGGAGCCTGTGCTGGACGGCGGCGTTGAGTTCGACGATGCCGAGGCCGAGGGTGAAGCGGGTGCCGACCCGGGCGGTCAGCCTGTGGTTGCCGAGCGCTGTCAAGTGACGGGAGACGGCGTTGCGATGGATCCGGGCGAGCTGGGCGAGTTCGGTGATCGTCAACCCGTCCGGATGGTCCTTGAGAATCTCCAGGAGTCGCAGGCCGGTGTCGATCGTTTTCGAGCCGGTCGTGGAGGCAGCCGGGCCTTGCTGGTCAGGGGCCGGGTCTTGCTGGTCAGGGGTCATTCGATGCCTAGGGAAGGTGCGGGGGTGTAGCGCAGGGGCAGGTGCTTGATGCCGCCGATGAAGTTCGACACCAGCCGGACGGGCGGCCCGGCGAGTTGCACGTCCGGCAGCCGCCAGAGCAGCTCCCGGTAGAACACGCGGAGTTGCAGCCGGGCGAAACGGGAGCCGAGGCACACGTGCGGTCCGTCGCCGAACGACACGTGGTCATTGGGCGAGCGCGCGATGTCGAAACGCGTCGGGTCGGGGAAGCGGCGCTCGTCGAAGTTGGCGGCAGCATGGAAGACGACGACCTTGTCGCCTGCGGCGATGCGCCGTTCGGCCAGGACGGTGTCGTGTACGGCGGTGCGGCGGAAGCTGAGGACGGGGGGATGCCAGCGCAGCATCTCCTCGATGGCCGAGTCGAGGAGATCGGGGTGGTCCAGCAGGCGACGATGCTGGTCAGGGTGGTCGAGCAGGGCGAGTATCCCGCCTGGCAGAGCCGAACGTACGGTGTCGTTGCCCGCGATCACCAGGAGAAAGAAGAACATCGACAATTCGGGATCGGTGAGACGCCGCCCGTCCACCTCGGCCGTGGCGAGCGCGGTCATGACGTCGCTTGCCGGATTCCGGCGTTTGTAGGCGGCGAGTGAGTGAGCGTACTCGAACATGTCGGTGAGCATGGCGGGGGATCGTGGATTGACCGGTTTGCCATCCGGGCCGTGGACGGCGCTTGCGTGATCGGGATCCTGGTAGCCGATCACGCGGTTCGTCCACTCCAGGATCCGGCCGCGATCCTCGGACGGGATGCCGAGGAGATCCGCGAGGTTGTGGATCGGGTAGTCATCGGTCACGTCCGCCGGCAGGTCGCACTCGCCTCGCTCGGCGATCTCGTCGATGAGCAGCCGTGCTCGTGCCGCGATACCGGTGGTGAAGCGTTCGATGCGCCTGGCGGTGAACACGCCGGAGACGATCCGCCGGAGCCAGCCGTGGTCCGGCGGATCAAGGTTGAGCATCATCTGCCGGATGAACGACAGGTCGGCGGGGTCCGGGTCGCGGATCTGGGTGGCGCCGAGCCAGGAGCTGAACTCGGTCGGCGTGCGAAGTACGCGCACGACATCCGCGTGACGGGTCACCGCCCAGAAACCGGGCCCCGCCGGCCAGTTCCCAACCTGGTGCTCCTCCTGCCAGCGCACGGGGTCGTGGTCACGCAGCCGGCGATACGTCTCGTGCGGGATGCCCTGTGCGTAGATACGCGGGTCGAACACGTTGGCCGTCGTACTCATGCCGGTCACGGGCAGCCCCTCCAAGAGATCGTCAGGCGGCCAGGAAGCGTTCGATGGCGGAAACCAGAGCCAACGGCGTCTCGTCCATCGCGTAGTGGCCGGCGTCCGCGAATGTCAGCAGTTCGGCGTTCGGGTACCACTGCAGCCATGTGCCCCGCATGACATCGGCGGACAGCGCGGGGTCGTGTTCGCCGGCGACGACGAACACTGGCGTGGTGGCTCCGACCACCTCGGAGTGGAAGTCGGTGCGGGCCCAGGCGTCCAGGTAGGCCCGGTAAGCGGTCACCGTGGACGTCCGCAGCGAGTTGTCGACCATCTCGTCGAGCCAGGCATCCGGAAGCCGGTTGCCGGTGGTCAGATCGATGATCGCGCGACGGTTGGCGGGCTCCTCGGCGGAGCCGGAGAACAGCGCCCACCCCTCGTTGTCGAACGGCACGCCCGAGGCCGGCACCGGAGAGATGCCCACGAGCTTGCGGACCCGGCCGGGCGCGTCCAGCATCACCCGCTGCATCGCCGTCCCGCCCATCGAGTGACCGATCAAGGAGAAGGTCTCCCACTCCAGCTTGTCGGCGAGCGCCGTCACATCGGCGGCGATCTCAGCGAGAGTGTATTCACCAGTGAGATCGCGAGCCTCGCCGTACCCCCGGTAGTCGGGGAAGGCGTAGGTGAAGGCCTCGCCGTTCAGGTAGGGCTGAATCTTCCCGAAGGAGCCGCGATCTCCGAACCAGCCATGCAACGCGATCACGCGGTGGGGCCCGGAACCGAGGACGTCATGGGGAAGGACGACGGGGGACATGACGGATTCTCCTTAGCGTTCGTGGCGTCGGATGCGGAGCAGTCGCCGGATGCCGTGGCGGGCGGCATCTCACCCGCACGTCCGGTGCCGCCGACGCAGTCCAGGCTGAACCAGACGTACTTGCCGCTTGCATGCTGGACGGTGCCCCACTGGTCGGCCTGCGCCTCAACCAGGAACAGCCCACGCCCGCTTTCGGCGAGGAAGTCAGGGGCACGCCGCGTCGGGAGGGTCGGATCGTGGTCGCATACCGCCAGCCAGATCGTGGCGCCCCCCACTCGAACGTTGATCCTTATGTCGGGAGATCCGCAAGCGGGCGGGACCGCGTGTTGGACTGCATTTGTGACCAGCTCGCTGGTCAGTTCGGCGATCGTCGCCTCATGCGCGGGAGAGAGAGGCAGATCCCAGGAGGCGAGCATCGTCGACACCCAGCGGCGGGCGATGGATGACGCGATCGGCGAGCGCGGCAGATCGCACCAGCGGGAGAGCAGCCGGCTCTGAAGTTCGGTGGCGACATTCACGGCGCCCCCGCTGTGATTGGCGGTAAATGACAGGTCAATACGCCACCAGGGCATTGCGTGACGTTCCTGTCGTCGGACGCTTCCGATCCCACGCCGCCCTGCATGGGCCGCCTTGCGGCGGCTGCGGCGCGTCCGAACTCGGGTTTCAAGCGATGCATCGCGAACACGGCGTCGGCTTCTCCGGATGCCCAAATATTGGGCGTGATGGTCAAAAAGTGGGCGTGCAGCGAAGAAAGCATCGGTCGAAACAAAGCCGTTGTCAACGCGAATGCCGCAAGATGTGGATCTTTCTGTTGATAGCGCCACGTCCAGCGGTGAAAGCCCGCGCAAAGCCCGCAGTGACTCCTTCGAGGACCGCGCGCTCGTTCTCCCCGGTCAATGCCGGTGACGTGAGATCGAACGGGGCGTGGTGGCGCGGGCTACTTCGTGACAAAGGGAACGACGCGACGTGCGGGGACGGCGTACTCGCCCAGATCCTCGGGTTCGGGGCGGGCGCCGGTCATCAGGGATGACGGATTCGTCTGATCTCATCGCCGCCGTTATGCGTCCTTGCCGGATGCCGTACGCCGGCGTGGCATCCCAGCGGTCATTTCTTCTTTGGTGGCTCCGTTCCTGCTGGCGTCGGCGCCGGTTGTCTCATCGTCGACGGCTGATCGGGTGGGGGCCGCTGGTTCGGGAGACGTCGGACGCCGCGACAACGGTGCTGGTCGCCCGCCGGCAAGGTGTGTCGGTGGAGGTGCTCAGCGAACGCACCGAGAGCCGGACGGTGTGCGCCACCCCTCAAGCCCTCAAGGCGCGATGACCGCAGAGCCAAGCGTCCGTGGGTTTCCCGGTAGCCGACAAACTCACCCCTGGCGGCCCGACGCTGCTGCTGTATTCGGCCAACGAAGGCGACGACCTCGCTTGGCGCACGTATGGCCCCCTCAAGGACGCGGGCGTACATGGGCCATCGCGCCACACCAACGGAGCAGAGAGCACGGTTGCTGCGCCCCCACCGGCCCTCAGCCTGGAGCATCTCGTGAAGCCATAACCCTCCCGGCGACGTACACGTGTGGCGGGGGTCTGAGCGCGACGCCGGGACTTTAGTGGTTAGGCCTATGCGCCGTGCCGGGACGTTGGGTGGTGCTGCGTTGGATGTCGGGTGGTGTGGCGGTGTTCGCGTTGCACTCGGGTGTCGGGTGGTGGGGGCTACGCGCCGCGCCGGGACATCGGGCGGTGAGGTGGTCCAGGCGCTGCACCGGCGGCGTCAGATGGCGACGCGCGGGTGTTGGGCAAATGGGGGGTCATGCTACGGGCACCCAGGTCGGGCCGTCGTCGTCGGCGGTGTGGTCGACGCGGCCGAACACCACGTCGGCGAAGTGCACGCCGAAGCCGATCGTGTCCGGACGTTGCAGCTCGTTGACCAGCCGGTGCCGGTGCACCGTCGACTCCACGGAGTCCAGGTCCGAACCGGCGAACCAGTCGGGATGCCGGATCTGGGCTGAGGAGTGCAGAGCATCGCCGAACGCGATCAACCGCTGGCCGCCGGACGTGATCGTGTACGTGGCGTGCCCGAACGTATGCCCGGGAGCCAGCGCCACCCGCACCCCCGGGAAGATCTCCTCGTCGTCCCGGACGGTACGGACCCGGGGCGCCAGCGCGGCGAGCATCTCGTCGGTCGTCCCCTGCTCGAGGCTCAGCTGCCGCTGCTCCCATTCGGGCTCGGAGATCAGGTAGTCGGCCTCGGTGAACGCTGGACGGTGGCTGCCGGGTGCGGGGTGCCAGGCCCAGCCGAGGTGGTCGAGGTGCAGGTGAGTGAAGGCCACCGCCTCGATCTCGTTGGGCCGCCGACCCAGCTTGGCGAGGTTGTCGAGCAACTCGCCACCACGGATGGAGCCGATCTTCGGGTTCTCCGGATCGTCGGGTACGGACACCGGCCCCACTCCGGCGTCGATCAACAAGGCCCTCTCGCCGTACTCCACCAACAGCGCACCGATGCTGCCCACGAGGTTCCCCGTGTGGTCGAGGAAGGCGGCGTTGTCCTTCCAATCCTGCTCTGTCGTCTCAAGCAGCCACCCGTACGGCTTGAGCTGCACCGCGCCGTCAGGCACATAGCTGATCTTGAGTTCGCCGAGCTGCAGTGAACGGACAGAGGACGGCCGACGCAGACGCTCTTCGTAGCTGTTCATGGCAGAGAAACTTACAACTAGAACTATTAAAGCTGCAAATATGCATGCTTGAGCTATTCTGTCCCTGTGAAGTCGCCCGAGTCCGCCACGACTGCCAGCCCTGCCGCCACGAGCGGTGACGCCGCCAGCCCTGCCACCACGAGCAGTGACTCCGCCAGCGGTGGCGCCACCAGGCTTGCCACCGCCGGCGGTGACGCTACGAGCGGTGGCGCCACCGGGCTTGCCACCGCCAGCGGTGGCGCTACCGGTGCGGGTGTCACGCGTGTGGATGCCACCAGTGGTGGCGCTGCCGGCAGCGCGGAGCGTGCCCTTGCCGAGCGGAACCTGTGTGGCCTCGTCGGTGCGTTGGCCAAGCAGATCGAGGGCCATATCAGGGAGCGGGCGGCCGCGCTGGACCTGACGGCGGCCCAGGCGGTGGCGCTGCGCGAACTCACCGGCCCGATGACCATGCGCGACCTGGCCGATCGGATGAGTTGCGAGCCGTCGAACGCCACCTTCGTCGTCGATCGGCTGGAGGAGCAGGGCATCGTCGAACGGCGCCCTCATCCCGGTGACCGCCGGGCCAAGCAACTCGTCCTGACCTCCGAAGGCGTCGCACTCCGCGAGCGACTGATCGACCTGCTCACCGAGGCCTCACCCTTGGCCCGGCTCACTTCGGAAGAGCAGGCCGCCCTCAACGACCTCCTCACGCGGGTGGTGCGATAAGCGGGTGGCGCGATAGCCGGAGCAACTCCCCCTCCGGTTGACGTCCGCCTCGACGCGTTACGCACCCGCGTCGTCCCAACCACCGCGCAGGCGGCCCAGCTGGCAGGTCGCCTGTCCGAGTTGTCCTAACCGCTGAGCGTGCGGCCCAGCTGGCGTGCTGCCTGCTCGAGTTATCCCAACCGCCACGAGGGCGTCCGGTTGTGGGGTCAGGGTTATGTGGTCAGCATTCTGTTTTGGTGGGGGGCATGGTGCGGTCGGTGAAGTAGCGGTTGATGTGGTCGCGGGCGCAGGGGTTGGCGCCGTAGAGCGTGTGGCCGGGGCCGTTGTGGCGGATGGTGGCGCTGCCGGGCACCTGGGAGAGGACGCGGGTCACCGCGTCGGACTCGCCCCAGGCTCCTGCTCCCAGCATGGGTGGGAGGCCCTTGGGGAGAGGGGTGGGCGGGTTGGTGACCGGCTGGGGCCAGCCGATGCAGCCCAGGGTCGCTGAGGCGAGGGTGTTGGCCGTGCCGGTGTTGGGGGCCACGCGTTGCAGGCGCTTGATGGCGGCGGTCATCTCCTTGCGGTTGGCGAAGCGGGGCCAGTCGGCGCATTCGGTGACGCCGGTGGCCTGGTCGGGGTAGCGGGCGCCGCGTTGCGGGACGAAGTCGGAGGCGTCGCCGTCGGCGGCCTTGCGGATCGCCTGGGCCAGCTTGGGCCAGGCGGCGGTGCCCTGGCGGGCCAGGCCCAGGGCGAAGCTCTGGAGGTCGCGTGTCTTGTAGGCGACGTTGGCGGTCTTCGTGGGGATGGGGGTGCGGTCGGCTCGGGCGATCAGTGTGCGCCAGAGGGCGGGGACGTCCGCGCAGTCGTTGGAGGCGCACCAGGTGAAGAAGCGTCGCAGGAACTGCTCGTTGGACTTGGCCATCTCCTCCAGCTCACGCTCCCAGTCGGCGGCGCTGTGGCTCCACGTGCCGTCGAGGACCATCGTGCGGATCCGGTCCGGGAAGAGGCGGGCGTAGTCCTGGCCGTAGAAGCCCGCATAGGAGGCGCCGTAGTAGTTGAGCTTGTCGTCGCCGAGGGCCTTTCTGATGGCCTCCATGTCTCTGGCCTGGTCTGCCGAGCTCATGTTGGCGAACAGCTCGGGGTCCTTGAGCCGGCAGGCCTCGGCGTAGCCGCGGTTGGTGTCGGACAGGCGGCCGAAGTCGGCGTCGTCGCGGGGTGAGTCGGGGATGGGGACGCGGGTCCAGGCGCACTGCAGGCCCGTGCTGAGGCCCACGAACTGCTCGCCGTAGCCGCGGGTGTCCCACGTGACGATGTCCATGCGTTCGCGGAGCTTGGTCCACCAGTCGGAGGCGGACTGCGTGATGCCGATGCCGGGGCCGCCGGGGCCGCCGTAGGCGATCAGGACCGAGCCTTCGGACTTGCCGGTGGCCTTCAGCCGGCCCAGCTTGAGGGTGATCTTGCGGCCGTCCGGCTTCTGCCAGTCGGCCGGGACCTGGAGGTCGCTGCACTCCATGCCGATCTTGTCATTGGGGCAGGTCTGCCACTGCTGCGGCCCGCCGGCGATGGCCGCCGCGGACGCCGAGGTGGTCGGCAAGGTCCCCATGCCCAGCAAGGCCAGGGTGATGGTGAGGGGCTTGAGCATGGCGTTCACGATGCCGGAGGGGGAGGTGGAAGCGCGTCGGACCAGGGTTTGGTCTTTTGGGGGTGCGGGTCCTACCAGGGGTTGTCAGACTGCTGCACGCCCCGACCGGTTGGAGAGGGTCTGTGGGGACGCTCGACCCAGCGCCCGCCGGGCTCGGCCTGGAGTCGAAGGCGGCCAAGACGGGCCCTTGCGGTGGTGGGGTGGGTCTTGCGGTGGTGGGGTGGCGTTGTCACGATCGACGGCGTGGGCAGATGGCAGTGGGTCTGGGAAGGCGCGCTCGGGGTCGTCACGGTGCTGGGGCTGGGGATGGTCCTGTTCACCGCTCCCGGCGGGCACCTGCTGAACATCCTCGCGTCCTCCGCGCCGCTCGGCCTGGTCGCCGTGGCGCTCTCCTTGTCGATGCGCGTCGGCACGCCCAACCTGGCCGTGGGCTCGGTCGCCGCGCTGTCCGGAGTGCTCATCGCCTCCGTCGTGGTCGTCCTCGGCATGCCGCTGGTCGTCGGGGTGCTCCTCGTCATCCTGCTCGCCGCGCTCTCGGGGCTGGTCATGGGGGCGTTCACGGTGCTGCTGGAGGCGCCGGCCTGGGCGGTCACGCTCGCCGCCGCCGTGGTCTGCGACGCGTTGTCGCTCGCGTTCACCCAGGCCAGGACGATCCTCCTGCCAGTGGCGCCGTCGCTCTCGCCCGTGGTGGGGTTCGCGGTGTTCGCCGTCGTCTCGGTGGCGGGCGGGCTGTTGTGGGCCCGGCGGGAGTTCCGGCAGTGGCTGACCAAGGGGTGGGCCGGCCCTCTCGTCGGGTTGGCCGGATCCTGCGTGCTCGCTGCTTTGGGTGGGTTCGTGCTGCTGCTGCGGCTGGGAGCGGCGCAGCCGGGCTCTCAGGGACTGTTCACCATGGTGTTCGCGCTGGCGGCCGTTCTCCTGGGAGGCACGGGCCTTCCGAGCCTTTCGAGCCCTTTGAACGGCACCGGCGCGGTGAGCACGGTGGCCGACGGGGGACGTGGGGGCGTCGCCGGCACCCTGCTCGCCGTGCTCATCCTGGCGATCGTGCAGGGTGAGCTCACCCTGCTGGCGGTCCCCACGTACGTCATCATGATCGTCCTGGGTGGCGTCGTGATCGCCGGCCTGGCCGTGTCCCGAGCGCTCGACGCCTTACGTCAGTGAAGCCCCGTGCCGGTAAGGCGCCGTCTCGGCAACGCGCCGTCCCGGCAACGCCTCGTGCTGGTGAAGCCTTACGTCGGTGAAGCCCTGTGCTGGAGAGCCCGCGCCGGTAGAGCCCGCGCCGGTAGAGCCCGCGCCGGTAGAGCCCGCGCCGGTAGAGCACGGTGTCGGTAGCCCCGAGCCAGTGAAGTCCCGAGCCAGTGAAGCTCCCGCGTCAGTGGGTCAGCCCAGCGACTTCTTCAGGAAGTCGACCTGGAGCAGCAGCAGGTTCTCTGCCACGACCTCCTGGGGCGTCATGTGCGTCACCCCGGAGAGCGGGAGCACGCTGTGCTGCCGGCCCGCCGCGAGCAGGGCGGATGACAGGCGCAGCGTGTGAGCGGCCACCACGTTGTCGTCGGCCAGGCCGTGGATCAGCAGCAGCGGGCGTTCGAGCTTGGGCGCGTCCGCGAACAGCGAAGAGTTCTCGTACACCTCGGGCTGCTCGTCCGGATGGCCCAGGTATCGCTCGGTGTAGCACGTGTCGTACAGCCGCCAGTCGGTCACCGGCGCCCCCGCCACCGCCGCGTGGAACACGTCCGGTCGCCGCAGCACCGCCAGCGCGGCCAGGAAGCCGCCGAACGACCAGCCGCGAATGGCCACCCTCGTCAGGTCGAGATCGTCGGGATACTGCTCGGCCACCCCCTGCAGGGCGTCGATCTGGTCGTCGAGCGCGGGGGTCGCCAGGTCGTTCAGCACGGACCGCTCGAACTCGGGGCCCCGGCCAGGGGTGCCGCGCCCGTCCGCGACGATGACCGCGAAGCCCTGCTCGGCGAACCACTGGCTCTCCAGGAACGCGCCGCGCCGGTTGAGCACGCGCTGCGCGTGCGGCCCGCCGTACGGGTCCATGAGGACCGGCAGCTTCCCGGAGCCCTGCTCGTGCCACGAGGGCAGCACCACGGCGGTGGCCAGCTCGCGACGGCCGGAACGGCCGAGCGAGACGCGCAGGTCGAGCCCGGGCCGCTCGGCGAACGACGGGATCGGCACCGCCATGCCGTCGCGCCGTACGACCGTGGTCGAGACGCCCTCGGCGTCGAGGCTCTGCTCGGTCAGGACGCCCACGCCGCCGGACATCCGCCCCGAGAACACCCCGGAACGGGTCGAGACGGGCAGCAGCGAATGACCGTCCCACGTCCACAGGTGAACCTCGGTCGGATCGCCGCTCGCGCTGAACAGCACGCTGTCGTGATCGACGTCGAGCACCGCCCGCACCTGCAGTGTGGGCGGGGTGACCGCGCGGTCGCCCACGAACAGCCGGTTGCCGCCCTCCGAAGTGGCCACCCACACCAGCGACCCGTCGTCGAGGTGCGCGGGCACGCCGGACACGATGTCGACCCAGGCCGGATCGGCGTCCTCGCGCACCAGCGTGGCCGCGCCCGTCGCCGGGTCGACCGTGAACAGCCGCATCGTGCGCTGGTCGCGCGTCAGGGTCACGATCGACAGCGCGTGGGAGTCCCAGGCCGCCGTCGTGAGGTATTCCTCCTCGTACGGCACCGCGACCCGCGACCCGTCGAGCCCCAGCACGAACAGCTCGGTGACCGCGTTGGGCGTGCCGGCGGCCGGATAGCGCTGGGCCGACGCGGGACGGTCGGGGTTGGCCGGGTCGGCGATGTGCCAGACGTGGACCGGGGCCTCGTCGGAGCGTTCGACCAGCAGCGCGTCGCCCGACGGCGCCCACCAGTAGCCGCGCATCCGGCTCATCTCCTCGGCGGCGATGAACTCGGCCAGCCCGTACGTCACGGTCTCCGACTCCGGCGTGGCCAGCGCGCGGTCCTCGCCGGACGCGAGGTCCTGGACGCGCAGCGCGCCGCCGGTGACGTACGCGACATGTCCCCCGTCCGGGGACAGACGCGGATCGATGACCGCGCCCGGCGTGTCCAGCCGGCGCGCCTGACCGGTCGCGAGGTCCACGACGTAGAGAGCGCCGGACAGGGCGAAGGAGGCCCGCGTGACGTCCGTGTCGGTGGCGTACGCGACCACGCCGCCGGCCGCCTCCCGGCTGCGCTCGCGCCTGGCCCGCTCCTCCGGCGGCAGGTTCTCCTCGTCGGCGTCGAGCGCACGGGGGTCGACGACCAGGCGCTCGACGTGGGTGTCGGTGTCGAGCTCCCACAGGCACGTCACCGGATCGGTGCCCGATTTCGTGCGGAGGAAGACCACCCGGCCGCCGTCCGGAGTGATCGTGAAGCCCCTGGGCACTCCGAGGGTGAACCGGCGGGTCCTGGCAGACAGTCGCGGGAAGCTCTCGCTCATGCGCCCAATCCTGCCACCGCCGATGAGGAACCTGCGCAATGGCGTCCGGGGCCCGTCGGTACGCTCATCCCTATGACTGATCGACGGCTCCTCCTCGTACACGCCCATCCGGACGACGAGTCGATCGGCACCGGGGCGACGATGGCCAAGTACGCCGCCGAGGGAGCCCACGTCACGCTCGTGACCTGCACTCTCGGCGAGGAAGGCGAGGTCATTCCCGCCGATCTCGCCCACCTGGCCGCCGACCAGGACGACGCGCTCGGGCCGTACCGGATCGACGAGCTCGCCGCCGCCTGCCGGGCGCTCGGCGTCGAGGACCACCGCTTCCTGGGCGCGCCGGGCCGCTGGCGGGACTCGGGGATGATGGGGGTGGCGTCCAACGACCACCCGAAGGCGTTCTGGCGCGCCGACCTCGACGAGGCGGCGGGGGAGCTCGTCAAGGTCATCCGGGAGGTACGCCCGCAGGTCCTCGTCACGTACGACGACAACGGCTTCTACGGGCACCCCGACCACATCCAGGCGCACCGGGTTTCGCGCAGAGCGTTCGAGCTGGCCGCGAAACCGGACTTCGGCGAGGGCGAACCGTGGCAGATCGCGAAGTTCTACCACACGGCCCTCGCCCGATCCGTCATGCGGCGCACGACCGAGGCGCTGCGCGGGTCGGACGTCGGCTTCCTGGTGGAGGACGTGGAGGACATGCCGTTCGGCAACGCGGACGAGGACGTCACCACCGAGATCGACGCCCGCCCGTGGATCGGCGCCAAGATGGAGGCCATGCGGGCGCACGCCACGCAGATCGTCGTGGACGGACCGTGGTTCGCGCTGTCCAACAACATCGGCCAGGAGGTCCTGGGCGTGGAGCACTACCGGCTGGCCATCGGCGTGCCCGGACCCGCCGTGCCCGGCCCGCCCATCGAGGCGGGCGGTCTCGGCGAACCGTACACCCGCGAGAACGATCTCTTCGCAGGCATCCACTAACCTCGTGCGACATGGAACATCGCAGCCAGGTCGAGTCGGCGCTGGGCGGAGCGGCGTACGGCATGCTGTTCGTGCTCGGCGTCGTCATGGGCGTCGTGGGCGGCTTCACGCATGCGGTGCGGCAGATGGGGCCCGTGCCGATCGCGGCGGTCGTGTGGGTGCTGGCGTTGTTCGCGGTGTGCCTGGGGGCGGGCAAGCTGATGCGGGGCAAGCTCGGGGCTTTCATGGCGGCGGTCGGATGGCTGCTGGTCACGATGCCGTTCACGCTGAAGCTGAGCGCCGGCGATCTGGTGATCGCGGACGGTCCGCCCGGGTACGTGTACCTGTACGGAGGGTTGACGGCCATTGTGGCGGCCTATCTGCTTTCGCCCTCGTCAGAGGGGGGATCGTGGCTCTTGCATGGGTACCCTCAGAAGAACTCTATGTAGCGGCATAAAGTAGCGTTCGTGCATTCCATCGAGCGGCCAGTGGACCCTGAGACTTACCGCAAGGTCGTCGGTCGCTTCGCCACTGGAGTCGCGATCGTCACCACCAGGCTGGACGATGTCGATCATGCGATGACGGTGAATTCGTTCACTTCTGTCTCCCTTGATCCGCTCCTCGTGCTGTTCTGCGCGGAGAAGGTGGCCCGGTTCCACGACGCGGTGCTGGAGGCGGGGGTGTGGGGGGTCTCCGTGCTGCCCGCCTCGATGGAGGACGCCTCGCGCTTCTTCGCCCACCGGGGCCGGCCGTTGAACGGGCAGCTCGCGCGGTGGCCGCATCACCTGGGGGAGTCGGGGGTGGCGTTGTTCGACGGGGCCATCGCGACGGTGGAGTGCGTGACGACGGCGGTGCACGACGGCGGGGACCACTCGATCGTGGTGGGCGAGGTGACGGCCCTGGACACGCCTTCGGACGGGGCGCCGCTTCTGTACCACGAAGGGCAGTACAAGACCCTCTGGCGGGCATGAGTCGGGCCAGGCACGTGGCCTGGCCCGCTCACTTGCTCGCTTCCCGGCTGGCTACTGAGTGGTAGCGCTGGTCGATTCCGACGGCGTGGTGGTCGCAGTCGCCGTCGGGACGCTGGTGCCGGTCGGCGTCAGCGTGTCCGGCGGGGTCTCGGAGGGGAGCTCTGTCGGTGTCTCCTCCGCCGGCGGCGGACAGGTGGGGATCCCCGGCGCGCTCTCCGTCGGTGTCACGGAGTCGGTCGGGCTCGTGGTGGATGTCTCGGTCGGGCCGGTGGTGGGTGTCGTGGTCGGGGTTTCGGTCGGAGTTCCGGTGGGAGTTTCGGTCGCGCTGTCAGTCAGGGTCGGGGTCGGCGTCGGCGGGTCGGTGACCGGCGGGGACTCCGTGCCCGTGGCGGTGGGCGTCACCGTGTCCGTCGGGCCGGTCGTCGGCGGAGGGGTCTCCGTCGGGACGGTCGTCGGCGGTGGCAGGGTCTCCGTCGGCTCGATGCTCGGCTCGACGCTCGGCTGACAGGTGAACGTCACCGTCTGCGTGATCGTCGGCCCCGGCTCGGTGACCGTGATCTGCTCCTTCACCGTCACCGTCGGAAGGGGCGTCATGGTGACTGCCGGTTTGCCCTTTTTCTTGTACGTGCCCCGGCCGAGCCGCTCCGTGGACTCTCCCGAGCCCTCGGTCACCGGGAAGTCGACGCTGGTCGTCTTGCAGGATCTGCCCTTGCAAACCCGCTGCTTGATCGAGAAGAGAGCAGCTTGCGCGTCTGTGATCGATACATTCAGGTAGGAGATGCCTCGCCTCTTGACTACCTTCGTCGTGGCGGTGTACTCCCCGATCGTGGGAGTCTCCGTGGGTGCCGGACTCGAGGTCGGGACGGTGGTTAACGCCACGTTTGCGCCGAGAGCGCCTGGTCGGTTGTCAGTGGATCGTAGGGGATCGGTTGCTGACGTCTGGGTGATCGCCACTCCGCCGGCTCCTGCCAGTGCGACGGTGCCGAGCAGCGCGCCCAGGATGGAGAATCTCATAATCCTGCTCTTGTGGGAGATTTCAGGACGGGGATCATTATTCCGACTTGTCAAGATTGGTCAAGACTGAGACGCATGGACAGGCGCTTCCGGTTCCGGCGGGTGGCGAACTATGTGAACCTCGCCACACCGCTCGGTCTGCTGATCTCGATCATCGGTGGCGCGACCAGGAACCCCGGCCCCGACGGGCTCATCCTGGCCTTCGGCTACCGCTACCGCTTCCCCATCGCGGGGGCGTTCACCGTGGGAAACGTCGTCCTGACCAGGTGGGACGCGCTCCCCGATCGACTCGTCCGCCACGAGGGCCGGCACGCCACCCAGTGGGCCTGGTGCGTCGGCCTCCCCATGCTGCCGCTCTACCTGCTGTCGATGCTCGTGTCGGTGATGGTCTGTGGCAACCAGGCCACGTACAACCTCTTCGAGCGCCTGGCCGACCTGGAGGACGGCGGCTACCCCCGCGCCCGGCTGTGGTGGCGGCGGCGCAGCGGCGGCGAGTGAGGCCGGGACGCGTGCCCCTGGTGTCAGGGGAGCGGTCCCTGCGGTGCGGCGGCGAGTGAGGCCGAGGGGTCTCAGTGGGGCGATCCCTGCCGTGCGGGAGCGCGTCTTGGCGAGCCCTTCAGGCGGCCCAGCATGAGCGAGGCGATGGCCAGGCCGGAGATGGCGCCGGCGCAGAGGACGGAGGCGGTGGAGGGGGACACGGGCTCGACGCCTGCCAGGGCGAGGGCCGAGACGGCGGTGGCGGTGGCCACGTAGAGCCAGGTGGCCAGGCGGATCCAGCGGACGCGGGAGCCCTCGGAAGGCAGCGTGCGGGACAGCAGCCAGGACAGGGCCGGCAGCAGGAGGACGCCGTGCATGAAGATCGCGTGCGCGGGCTTCAGAGTCGTGGCCACCGTGTACGCGAGCTGCTGGTTTCCCGTCACCACCTCGACGACGCCACGGGCGATCATGATGGCGCCGAACGCCATGGCGGCGAGGAGCGTGGCGAAGCCCGCGCGTACGGCCAGGCGCATGCTCGGGGCGAGGTCCGGATCGGGACGGAACGCGGCGATCGTCATGACGATCCCGATGGCGACGAGGACGCCGCCGCCCGCCGCCAGGGTCCTCGCAACGGCCGTGTCGAAGGCGGTCTCCATGTTGAAGTGGGACGGGACGCCTCGCCACGCCTGGAGGGTGATCAGGGCCACCTCCAGCGTGGACGCCACCGCGAAGGCGCCGACCACGAGTGGGCGGGCGCGGAGCCGCACGAACTGGGAGACCCAGGTGAGGGTCAGCACGCTCAGCCCGAACGACACGCCGAACGTGAACGGTTTGCGCCACGACACCGCGCCCTCCCACGGCCCGCCGTCCACGACGAACACGCCCAGGTGAACGAGGCCCGCGAGCACCAGCAGGACTCCGATGAGGTACCAGAGGCGATTCATGCCGCCATGGTGGCAAGGCGGCGGGGGCCGGCGCGTCGGCCCAGGGTTTGGATCGCCTCTACAACCCCGGTCGTACGACCCGGGCGGTCAGGGGGTGAGCTTGAGGGTGTGGACGGCCGCCTTCTTGATCGACTCGGGCTTCGCGTACATCGGCAGCAGGTCGCCTTTGGCCCAGGCCTCCGCCTGATCCCAGTAGTTGTCGTGGAAGGCGTGTCCGGAGGCGCCCGTCAGGTTGATCCATCGGGACTTGTCGGTGTCCGACAGGTCGACGATCATGCGCATCGACGGAACGGCGGTGATCTCGTACCCCTTCTGGACGTTCCACCCCGTGGCGTTCACGGCGTCCTTGCCCCCCGCCACGGCCAGCGGCCCGCGGTTGAACAGGGCCTCCACCGGAGCTATCCCCGAGGTCCCCAGCGAGCCGTTGACCAGCTCCAACTGGTGCAGGTCGCCCCAGCGCCAGGACTTGACCTCGGGCCCGAGCCGGTCCGACAGCTCCTGGTACGCCGAGGCGAGCGCCTGGCGGAGGATGTCGTCGCGGGTCTCCTTGACGTTCTTGGTGGTCACGTCGTCCCAGAAGGGGTCGTCAGGAGCGTCGAGCAGGCGTCTGACGACCTCGTACCAGCGGTCCCCTCCGGCCGGCCGCGCCGCCTCCGGCAGGTCGTCGTCGAACGTCAGCGTGAGCACCTGCCGCCACACCGCGTTGAAGTAGGCGGCGGCGGTGGAGTCGAGGCCCTGCATGCGGTCCCACGTCTTCAGCAACTGCCTGGCCTCGCCGCTGGGCCCCGCCAGGTCCACCCGCATCAGGGCCGGGATCAGCGTCTCGGCGAAGCCGTTGTACGTGTCCTGCTGGATCGCCGACATGGTCGCCGCGTCGATCGGGCCCTTCTTGAGCGCTTCCTTGATGCGGTCGCGGATGCGTTCGGAGCGGTAGCCGTGCGCCCAGTCCTTGGTCAGCAGGGGTTTGTACCGCTTGGGGTCGATGACGGCGTTGTTGGCCGTGACGATGAACCCGTCGGCCGGGTTCTCCACCGAAGGTAACTGGTCGTACGGGATGGGGGCCGTCATCCAGTCGTACTCGCCCGTCCATCCCGGGACGGGCCACGTGCCGTCGCCCTTGGCCCGCACGGGGATGCGCCCGGGCGCCTGATAGCCGATCTTGCCCGTGGTGTCGGCGTAGATCAGGTTCTGGGACGGCACGTCGAACAGCGCCGCCGCCGCCCTGAACTCCTGCCAGTCGCCCGCCTTGTTCAGCGCGAAGACGGCGTCGGCCGTCCGGCCCGGCGTCAGCGCCGTCCATTGCAGCGCCACCGCGTTGGCCTCGCCGCTGGGTTTGGCGCTCCCGATGACGTCGTTGATCAGCGGCCCGTGCCGGGTGCTCCTGACCGTGATCGTGACCGGGGCGCCGCCCGCGACCTTGATCTGTTCCTTCCTGGTCTCCAGCTTCACCTGCTGGCCCTTGTACAGGTACGTGTCGCCCTGCACCTGCTCCAGGAAGAGGTCGGCCACGTCGGGGCCCAGGTTGGTGAAGCCCCACGCGATCTTGTCGGTGCGCCCGATGACCACACCCGGCACGCCCGAGAACGTGAACCCGGTCACGTCGTACGGGCACGCCTCCGTGATCTTCCTGCAGTGCAGCCCCGCCTGGTACCAGACGGAGGGCATCTGCGGCGACAGGTGCGGGTCGTTGGCCAGCAGCGGCTTGCCGCTCTTGGTGTACTCGCCGGAGACCACCCACGAGTTGGACCCGATGCCCTCGCGGTCCTCCGTGCCCATCGTGCTCGGTACGGCGTCCAGGGTCTTGGCGGCCTGGGCGATCGCGCGGTCGGCGCGCTGCTGGGGCTCGGCGTGCTGGTTGAAGCGCCCCTGGTCGATGGTGCCCTCGGTGACGATCGGGCTGTGGCGGTCGTACGGGTAGCCGGGGTAGAGCTGCTCGACGCGCTCCTTGGGCAGCTTGGTCAGCGCCAGCGCCCGGTCGATCTCGTCCTCCATGTTGGAGCGCAGGTCCCAGGCCATGGCCTTCAGCCAGGCCACGGAGTCGGCCGCGGTCCACTTCTCCGGCTGGTAAGCGCCGTTCTGGATCTTCAGGATGGAGTATTCGAGGCTGCGGTCGGAGGCGTTCGGGTTGGCGCTGAGCCAGGCGTTCACGCCTCTCGCGTACGCGTCCAGGTAGTCCCGGGTGTCCTGGGCCAGGTCGGGGAGCTCCTCCTCGGCGACCTTGCGCCAGCCCATGGTCCTGATGGCCTTGTCGTTCTCGACGGTGGCCTTGCCGTAGAGCTCCGAGAGGCGGCCGGAGGTCAGGTGGCGGCGGAAGTCCATCTCGTAGAAGCGGTCCTGGGCGTGGACGAACCCCTGAGCCGTGAACAGGTCCGCTGCGGTGTCGGCGTAGATGTGCGGGATTCCGTATTTATCCCGATAAATCTCCACATTCCCGTTTAGGCCCGGCAGCCGCAGCGATCCGTCCACCTGCGGGAACGACTTCCGCACCGTGTAGACGAGGACCCCTGCCAGCACCAGGACCAGCGCGAGCACTACGGACAGCACCCGGGCGAACCACCGCAACGGCCGCGGCATCCACGCGTAGGGCCTCACCGACACCTCCATCTCCGCCGAACTGGCACTAAGTCTGTCAGCCCGAGATCACTACTCCGGCCGCCTTCCACAACCCTGGGAGGAGGACTTGAGGGGCCTGATTACGGGCGATCACCCCTCCCTCACTCGCCGCGTCCGCCGAGCGGAGGACGGCGCGGGGGTGTTGCGCGGGCGACCCCGGCGCTCCCTCGTGAGAGTGAGTGAGAAATCGGTCGCACCGGCGATCCGCGGCGGCAGCGCTGATCGACAGGATGGGCGCATTCCACCTGCACCCCTCTCACTTGGAGATGCGCCGATGAAGCTGTCAGCCGCCGGTCTCGCCCTCGCCACCCTCCTCGTGGCGACGCCCGCCCAAGCTGCCGCCACCACCCCGGCCCCCACTACCTCGGCCCCCTCGACGAGTGCCTGCCCGCCACCGGCCGTGGTCCGGCCCGATCCGGCCGCGCCGGTCCCTCCCGTCAACGCCACCGCGCTGGAGCAGTCCATCAAGGACCTGCCCGCGGCCGACGCCACCGCCGCGATCGTCCGGGTGAGCGGTACGAAGGACTCATGGCGGGGCGTGACCGGCGTGGCCGACATCACCACCCGGCGCAAGGCCTCCGCGCACGTACGCTTCCGGGCGGGCAGCGTGACCAAGATGTTCACCACCGCGGTCGTGCTGCAGCTCGTGGCCGAGGGCAAGGTCTCACTCGACGGAACCGTCCAGGACTACCTGCCCGGCCTGCTGCCCGACTCCTATCCCGAGGTCCGCGTCGGTCAGCTGCTCAACCACACCAGCGGGCTGCCCGCGCCCGAGCTGCCCGGCACGTTCGACTGGGTCTACCGGACCCGGTTCAAGACCTGGACGCCGGAGGAGTACGTCGGGCTGGCCGTGCGTAACCCGATCGAGTTCGCGCCCGGCACCAGGCAGCACTACCTCAACACCAACACGTTCGTGGCGGGCATGCTGATCGAGAAGATCAGCGGACGCTCGTACGAGCACGAGGTCACGTCCAGGATCCTGCGCCCGCTCGGCATGCGGGACAGCTACCTGCCCGGCACCTCGCCCCGCATCCGCGGCCCTCACCACAAGGGCTACCAGTCCGTGCCCGCGGGCTTCGACGGCGCCATCGCCTACGGCCCGGGCCACGTGGTCGACATGACCGAGACCAGCGTCACCTCGACCTGGGCCTCGGGCGATCTCATCTCCACCGCCGCGGACCTGGAGAAGTTCGTCAAGGCGCTGTTCTCGGGGAAGGTCGTGCCGGCCGCGCAACTGGAGCCGATGTTCACGGTCCCGGACGTGACGATGTACGACGAATGCGGCAACCAGCCGGCCGTCTACACCTCGGGCATGACGCGGCTCGTGCTGCCGGGCGGGATCGTCGCCTACGGCAAGACCGGCGCGCGGTACGGCTACGCCGCCGGCGTCGGCGCGACCCGTGACCTGAGCCGGGTTCTCGTCTACTCGGTCAACTCCACCGACGCCAAGGCATCGGGCCAGAACGACAGGACGCTGCGCATCGCCCTGGCCGCCTTCTCCCGATGAGCTGCCGGTGCATGGCGCATCGTGCCCGAGCGGGATCCGCGGCGGTGGCCGGCGGGGCGGCGTTGGGTGGGGGGTCAGGTCCAGGTTTGGCCGTCCGGGGTGTCCGCGACGCGTACCCCCATCTCCGCCAGCTCCTCCCGCAGCCGATCCGCCTCCTCCCAGTCCCGGGCCTCCCGCGCCCGGTCCCGCGCCTCCAGGAGCTCCCCGGCCCCGGGAGGCAGCACCCGCGCCTTGCCGATCTCCGTCGAGAGGTCGAGCCCCAGCACCTGGTCCAGATGCAGGAACGTCTCGAACTTGGCCCCGGGCGCGACGGACTCGTCGCGTTCCAGGTCCCGGAGGATGCGCAGCGCGGATGGCGTGTCCAGGTCGTCGGAGAAGGCGGCCTCCACCCGTTCCGCGTGGTCCGCGGCCATCGGCGCGCTGGGTGACTCCGACCACTCGGCCACCCGGGCGCGCCACCGCCGCACCGTGCGGTCGGCGGCTCGCAGGGTGTCCCAGGTCAGGTTCAGCTGCTGCCGGTAGCGGTGCTCCAGGAACGCCATGCGTACGGCGAGCGGGTCGAGCCCGGCCGCGGCCACGTCCGACAGCAGCACCACGTTCCCCGTGGACTTGGCCATCTTGCGGCCGTCGAACAGCAGGTGCTCCCCGTGCACCCAGTGCCGCACCACCTCGTGCCCGGTCGCCGAGTTGGACTGGGCCCGCTCGTCCTCGTGGTGCGGGAAACGAAGGTCGATCCCGCCGACGTGGATCTCGAAGCTGGAGCCGAGGAAGCGGAGCGACATGGCCGAGCATTCCACGTGCCACCCGGGGAAGCCGCGGCCCCAGGGCGAGTCCCACGTGAGGTCTCCCGAAGAGGGCTTCCACAGGGCCCAGTCGGCGTGGAAGCGCTTGCGCGGGTCGACGGCGTCGATGCGGTGGGCGGGCTTGAGCGAGTCCAGGCGATTTCCCGAAATTTCGCCGTAAGTGGGGAAGGTCTGGACGTCGAAGAACACCGACCCGTCCGGCACCTCGTACGCGTGCCCCCGCTCGATCAGCTTGGCGATCAGCTCGATCATCAGGTCGACGGTCTCGCTCGCCCGGGGCGTGTGCTCCGGCGGTCGGAGGTTGAGCGTCGAGGTGTCGTTCCTGAAGGCGTCCTCGTAGAAGCGGGCGAGCTCGCCCACCGAGCGCCCTTCCGCCCGCGCCTGCTCCAGCACCTTGTCGGAGCCGGCGTCGGTCAGGTGGCCCACGTCGGTGATGTTCTGGCAGGCCAGCACGCGTACCCGTCGCCGTTCGAGCACCCGCCTGATCAGGTCGGACAGCAGGTACGTACGGAGGTTGCCCACGTGCGCGTGGCGGTAGACGGTCGGCCCGCACGTGTACATGCGCACCGCCCGCCCCGCGGCGATCTCCTCCACCTGCCGGGCACGCGTGTCGTAGATCCGGAGCATCCTCCGAGCCTAGCCGCGTCAGCCCCCCAGGAAACCGAGGATGTCCCGGTCGCCGCGCTCGCGCAGCCTGCCCAGTACTTCCTCGCGCGCGGCCGTGTCGGGCATCCCCATCCTGGCCCCGATCAGCCGCAGCCCCTCCAGCTCCGAGCTGACGGGGGCGGTGTAGCCGATGAGGTAGAGGGCGCGGTTCACGGGCGGCATCCCGACCGGCGCGGCAGGCAGGTAGCGGGTCAGCAGCTCGCCCCCGTCCGACACGGTCAGGAACACGTGGTCGCCCTCGCTCGCCTTGAAGTCGGCCAGCACGTTGCGGATCGACCCCATGGTCGGCTGGTTGTGCCAGCTGATCACCACGTCTCCGGACGGGGTGGAGGCGGTGAGCTGTCCGCCCGGCGCCATCCCCAGGTACGCCGCGAAACCTGTGGGCAGCGGCGAACCGGACCCGCGCAGGTGCTCGGCGTTGACGTCCACCCGGTGCCACCAGCGGCCGTCGCGGGAGCGGAAGCTGCGCCGCGTCTCCGAGACGTCCTTGCGCGGCTGGTACGGCTCCGCCTCCCCGGTCGGCGAGGTGCCGGCCACCCGGATCCAGCCCCGCTGCGTCCGCTCGAAGCCCGGCCCGCCCGAGTACGCCCGGACCGAGCTCTCGCTGACCTCGTACTTGGCGGTCAGGTTGGTGACGATCGTGCTCACCGAGGCCTCGCCGCCGGCCCGCTCGATCTCCCTGGCGATCATCTCCCTGATCCCCAGGTACTCGTCGCCGCCCCATCGCGTCAGGCCGTACTTGTTGCGGTCGACCCGGCGGAAGCGTTCGTCGGCGGTGAGCTGGTTGCGGATGCCGACCAGGCTGTAGTCCTCGCCGATGCGCTCCTGGATCTCCTCGGGCGACAGCGGCGCGCCCGCCACCGCCAGCACCGCCTCGGCCTTCTCGTTGATGCTGCGCGGCCACGGCACGACGTGCTGGCCCAGCACGCGCAGCTGCGGCACC
The DNA here is from genome assembly GCF_044593615.1 of Nonomuraea sp. NPDC051941. NCBI lineage: Bacteria > Bacillati > Actinomycetota > Actinomycetes > Streptosporangiales > Streptosporangiaceae > Nonomuraea > Nonomuraea sp. NPDC051941. The sequence continues at coordinate 44,144 of NZ_JBIUCF010000047.1, read as the reverse complement.
GCCAGGATCCACCGCTCGGCCACGTCCTCGCGCACGCCGAGCTGGGTGACCATGGCCACCGCCTCGCCGAGCGGCCGCGGCCCGTCGGCGAACAGCTGCCGCGTCTTCTCCCGGAGCTCGTCGGCCCCGCCCGCCACGAGCCACCCGTCGGACTGCTCGTAGCCGGTCAGCAGCGTACGCACGAACCGCCACGCCGGGATCCCCAGCGAGCGCAGCTCGGCCCGGTGCCACGGCACGGCGGCCTGCAGGTCGTCGGCCGGGACCGCGGAGCCGAGCCGGCCGCGCAGCCAGGAGACGTGCGCGACGAGGGCCGACGCGTCCGGCTTGCCGAGCCAGGCCTCCACGTGGTCGCGCAGGTCACGTTCGATCTGCCGGATCCGCTCCCGCGTGACCGAGAAACGCTGGGCCAGCTCGTCCAGCGTGGCCCGCTGCGCGGCGTAGAGCCGGTCGCGGGCGATGGCCCGCTGCCGGTCGTCCAGCGCCCCGAACAGGTCGTCGATCAGCTCGGGCAGCGGCCTGTCCGGCCTGGACGGCGCGGGCGCGGCCTCGGGCGCCGGTTCGAGCAGCCGCTCGAACACGCCGGTGAACAGCTTCTGCACCACGTCCTTGCCCAGCGTCTCCGGCGTCCGCTCGGCCTCGGCGGGGTCGGAGAAACGCAGCAACGGGAGGATGTCGCCGATCATCAGATGACCCCAGCAGGCCACGGCGAGGTCGGCCAGGCGGCCGGCCACGGCCTGCGTCCCGACCATGGCGCACGCGCGATCGAGGGGGATCGCCTGCCACCAGGCCTCGGGCAGCTGTGGCTCCTCCACGATCGGCGCGATCTGACCAGGGGAGGTCCATCGCAGGGGTGGCGCGAGGTCGCTCAGGCTGAGGTTCATTGACGTCCAACCGGCAAAGGGAAGATATATCCGCAGTTCAGACTATGTGATTAGAGTGACAAAAACGGGCTGCCTCTTCCGGAATGGGAGATATAGAGCATCGCACGAGCCCGCGTGCAGGCGACGAACAGTATGCTCCGTTCACGTTGCAGGGCACGAGCCCGAGCGTCGGGTTCCTCGGGCGGCGGTTCGGGCACCACGCCCTCCGCCACGCCGATGAGCGCCACCCGCTCGAATTCCAGCCCCTTGAGATGTTGGAACGTCGAGGCCCGTACGTCCAGCCCGTCCAGCGCCCGCCTGGCATCCCGCACGAGCCGCGGATTGCGCGCGCCGACGGCGATCTCGTCCGCGGGCACGCCGTCCGCCAGCCACGACTCGACCGTGCTCCGCAGTCCGGCCAGCTCCGACTCCGGCGTCTCGTACGCCCTCACGATGGGCCGGTCGCCGTTACGCGCCGAGTGGAAGCCGTACATGTTGGTCGTGCCCTTGACCAGGCCGCTGGCCGGGCCGCCGCGCAGCCGTACCACGAAGGACAGCAGCTCCTGGGACATCCGGTAGGAGAGCCGCAGCGTGTGCTGGACGGCGGGGATGCCGACCGCGCCGAGCGCCACCCGCGTGTCGGTGATCCGCTGGTGCGGGTCGCCGACCACGAACAGGTCGTCGCGGGCCCGCGGCACCGCGGCGCGCAGCAGCCGCCACTGCGACGGGCTGATGTCCTGCGCCTCGTCCACGACGATGTGACGGTACGGCTTGCGCCCCGGGTCCACGTCGTCGAGCAGGTCGCCCGTCGCCAGGGAGAGCAGCCGGAGCGCCTCGTCCGTGAGCTGGGCCAGCGTCCGCGCCCCCGGGCCGACCAGCGCGGGGCGGCGGCCTTCGGCGTCGGCCACGATGCGCAGGGCCAGGCGTTCGGTGTTGCCGACCTCGACCCGCTTGCGGACGACCTCGTCCTCTATCAGCAGATCCAGCTTCGCCGACAGGTCCTCGGCCAGCGCCTGGGAGAACGTCACGAGCAGCACGGGCCCCGACCCGTGCGCGGCCAGGTGAGCGGCCCGCTGGAGGGCGACGACCGTCTTGCCGGTGCCCGCCCCGCCCACGACCAGCACCGGCTGCTCGAAACGGGCGGCCCTGGCCAGCCGGTGCTGCGGCGGGTCGAGAAATGTGCACCAGGCAGGCAGCCCGAGCACCCGGTCCAGCTCCACCTTGTCCGCGACGAACGCCGCCCGATCGGGGCTGCGGCGCAGCGCCGCGTGCAGGTCCTCGGGGTCGATCGGCCCGGTGTCCTCGTCGGAGGCGCGCCAGGCGTCCAGCTCCCGCCACGCCTCGGCGAGCGTGCCGCCGCGGGCCAGCACGGCGAGCGGGACGTGCTGGGTCGGCGGGAGCAGCGGTTCGAGCGCGGCCACGTCGGCCTCGGTCGTGATCAGCCTGAACAGCGGCAGCGCGTGCACGTCGAGGCCGAGCCCCATCAGGTCGCCGTCGCAGATCGGGTCGTACAGCCCGGACGACCTGGCCGATCGGCGTAACGCGGGCTCGACGCGTTCGAGCGCCTCGGCGTCCCACTCCTCGACCACGCCGATCACCGGGTTGACCGCGAACCTGAAGCGTCGCGCGTACGACCAGGCCTCGGGGTCGGGCAGCACCGTACGCAGCCAGTACACGTCCCGCTGCCGCACCACCACCCCGCGATGGCCCTCGGCCAGCCGCAGCGTCGCGACCCGCGGATCCCGGCAGCCCCTGACCCGCTGGGGGTGCGGGGCGCCGGCCACGTTCAGCAGGAACCGGCGCAGCGCGACAACGGCGTCCCTGCGCACCGGCTGGGCCAGTGCGCTGAGCTCCCTGGGAAACTCAGGGCCGATCGCGAGCCGCGGCACCGGCTCAGTCCAGGAGGGCGAGCAGGTCGCGGTCCCCGCGTTCGCGGAGCCTGGTGAGCAGGTCGGGGAGCGCGACCGGTCCCGTCATGCCGATCCTGGTGGCGATCACCCTGGCCGCCTGATCTCGGGTGCCGCCCGGGGCCGTGTACCCGACCAGCCGGAGCGCCTTGGTGATCTTCTCGGCGCCCTGTGCGGCGACCGGGAGGTGCCGGGCCCTGAGCACGCCTTCGTCCGACAGCGTCAGGAACAGGTGCCCGCCCTCTCGCGCGCCCACGTCCACCAGGAGGCGTTCGATGGATTCGAGCACCGGCTTGCCGTGCCACGTCATGGTCAGCTCGCCCGCGGCGCTCCTGACCGTCCGGCTCTCACCGGGGGACAGGCCCAGGTACGAGGCGAACCCCGTCGGCAGCGTGCACTCGCCGCCGGCCAGCTGCTCGGCCGTCACGTCGATGCGCAGCCACCAGCGTCCGTCGGGCTGCCTGAAGCAGCGCCTGGTCTGCGAGACGTCCTTCAGCGGCTGGTACGGCTTGTGCTCCCCGGAGTCGCCGTTGGCCTCCTCCACCTGCGAGGGGGCCGGGGTGAACGCCTGGAACTGCGGCGGGCCCGCGGGAGGGGGCGGCGGCATCTGGGGCGAGCCGAACGCCGACTGCGGCTGCAACTGGGGCTGCGGCTGGGGGGACAGCGTCGCCAGCACGAACTGCCAGGCCGGGACCTCCAGGGCGCGGATCTCCACGTTGTGCCATTCGGCCGCGCCGATGAGCTGCTCCTTGTGGGCGGCCGGGCCCAGGGTCCTGCGCAGCTCCTCCAGATGGGCCCGGTACGGGGCCGCCTCCTCGCTCGACAGCCAGTGGTCGAGGCGGGTACGGAGCTCGTCCTCGGTGGCGGAGATCTCGGCCGGGGGGACGGCGAAGAGCTTGGCCAGCTGGTCCACGGCGGAGGGCTCGTCGGTGAAGACGCGGTTCTGGGCCACGGCCCAGCTCTTGTCGTCGAGCCCGGCGAACGCGGCCTCGATGAGGTCCGGCAGCTGCCCCTGCGACGGGGCGGGCTCCTGCTCGGGGGCGATCACCTGGGCGGGCTCCGGCTCGGGCGCCTCCTGGGCGGCCGGTTCGGGAGCGGGCTCGGGCTCCTCGGCGGCGTCGAGCACGGGCTGCGGCTCGGACTGCGGTTCGGGCTGCGGTTCAGGTTGCGGCTCAGGGTCGGGCGCCTCGTCGGCGGCCGGCTCGGCGTCGGCGGCCGGCACCGGCTCAGCGACCTCGGCCGCGCCCTGCTCCGAAGCGACACCCTCGGGCTCGCTCTCGTGCGAGGCGACGGCCTCGGGTGCCTCCTCGTGCGAGGCGGCCTCGGGCGCGTCCTGCTGGGGCGCGTCCTGGTGGGGAGCGTCGGTCTCGGGCGCGCCTTCGTGCGAAGCGACGGCCTCGGAGGCGTCCTCCTGGGGAGCGGCGCTCTGGGGCACGCCCTCGTGAGCCGCGGCGTCCTCCGGCGCGACGGCCTGGGGCTCGTCCTCCTGGGGAGCGACGTCCTCGGGTGCGCCCTCGTGGGACGCCACGGCCTCCTCGTCCGCCGGGCGCTCGGCCTCGGCGGCGTGCGGGGCCTCGGCGGGCTCGGGAGCGGCCGCGTCCTCGTCGGGCTCGGGGTCGTCGATGACGGACCCGGCGGGGACGAAGTGGGCGACAGGCTCGGGGTCGTCGTCGATCACCGACCCGACGGCGGCGAACCGGACCACAGGGTCGGGCTCCTCGACCGGCTCGGGGGCCGGCTCCTCGGCCACGGGCTCCGGCTCGGCCACCGCGGCGGGCGAGTGCTCGGCCGGCGCCGCCTGCTCGCTCGCGGCGGGAACCGGCGCCGGGTGCGCGGGCTCGGCCGTCCGCGGGTGCGCCAGGCGTACCAGGACCGCCGAGAACAGCGTGTTCAGCACCGGACGGGCCTGGATGAAGGGCTGGTCCACCAGCTCCCTGCTGGTCAGCTTCAGCAGCCCGGCCCACGATCCGGCCCGGTCGAGGGCGATCGCGACGGCGGGCTCGTCGGCCTCCTCCGGGTCCAGCACGTACAGCGCCGGCAGGACGTCACCCACCGCCGCAGCGGGCCAGTGCTCCAGGGCGATCTCCGTCAGCAGCTCGCCCAGCGACTCGGGGCCGATGGCCGCCAGGACGTGTGGCATGGGCAGACTGCGCCACCACGCGTCGGGCAGCTCCGGCTGCCCGGTGAGCAGCGTGATCGTCGTGGCGTCGCTCCACCTCAACGGTGGTACGAGGTCGCTCAGGCAGAAGTTCATCCCGTTCCGTTCACCAGCCCCTCACGCCGCCGCCGCAGCGGTGCAGCCATAATCTCGCCGCCCACGGAACAGACCATAGTCCGGCAAATCAGCCCTACGCATCATGTACAACGCATCAACGCCGAACAGCGGCAAAGCGGAGACGCACGTAGTCGGCCATCCAGCCAGTCTCCCTGCGAAGCGCGGGCGCGGCCAACTCGTTCACACGATGAAGCAGGGGCTCCACGATCTCCGGCGGGAGTCCTTCGAGCACCGACGAGGCGAACATGCGCACCCAGTCGGCGGCCCCGCCGGGGCACTCGTCCAGGGGGGTCGGCCGGTCGAAGTATTCCAGCAGCCTGACCACGAACCCCTCCTGCTCGAGGCGGCGGGCGTACTCGGCAGGCGAGGGAAAGTACCACGGAAGATCGGGTTCGCGCAGGCCGTACTCGCGCCAGGCCGTCAGCATCGCGGCGGTCAGCTCGGCGCAGTTGCCGGCCCCGCCCATTTCGGCGACGAAACGCCCGCCGGGCGTCAGCGCCTCGCGCACGCGCGCGATCACCAGCCCGGGGTCGCGGCTCATCCAGTGCAGCGCCGCGTTGGAGAACACCGCGTCGTACGGGTTCACGACGTTGAAGTCGTGCCCGTCGCCGACGATGAAGTTGATCCCCGGGTACTGCGCGAGGGCCTTCTCGATCATCGCGGGGGAGCCGTCGATGCCCAGCACGTCCGCGCCCCTGAAGGCGATCTGCGAGGTGAGCACGCCCGTGCCGCAGCCGAGGTCGAGCACCCGCTCGCCGGGCCGCGGATCCAGCAGGTCGACCAGTGGCGCGCCCTGAGTGGAGACGTAGCCGAAGCTGCTGTCGTAGGCGCGACTGTTCCACCGCTCCAAGCTCGGTGTGTCATATCGCAAGACGATCAGCTCACATTCGATCAGACAACGGGCCCCCCTGGCCGTGCTGTCTGCTCACTTTAGAGCCTGAACGTCCCTACGACATATCAAGTCACATCGGGCTCATCCGACACTCTTCGTCCATTCCCGGCTGAGATACGCCTTCGCCGCGTCTGCCTGCGGGATTGTCATGAGGACCGGCGGGCCCGGAGCCTTGGGAAGTTTCGCGGCCTGCTCGGCGTCGAGCGTGCCCTTCATGAGCATCGCCTCACTGCGCGCCGGGCGGGCGAAACCCTTCTGGAAGAGGTTCTGGCCCTCGTTCGAGAACAGGAACTCCTGCCAGAGGCGGGCCGCGGCCGGATGCGGGGCCGCCTTGCTGATGGCCTGCATGTGGAAGCCGCCGAGCGGCGCGTCCTTGGGGATCGTGACCTTCCACGCGTCGGAGTGGGCGGCGCTGCGGGCCGCGTTCAGGTGGTCCCAGGCGATGACCGTGTTGGCCTTGGCCAGGTCGGTGAGCCGCCCGGCCTGCTTGAGCTTGGCGAACAGCGCCACCCCCTGCGACGGCTGCGGCACGCCCGAGCGCATGGAGGCGGCCATCACGCCGTCGAACGCCCCGTCCGAGCGCAGCGGGTCGCCGTCGAGCGCGACCCGGTAGCCGGGATTGAGCAGGTCGGCGAAGGAGGCGGGGGGTTTGACCTCGCGCGGGTCGTACCCGATGGACATGAAGCCGCCGTAGGCGGCGTACCAGGCGCCGGACGGGTCCTTGACGTCGTCGGGCAGGTCCTGCCAGCCCTGCACCTTGTACGGGGCGAACCGGTCGGCCCCGGAGACGGCCACGTCCAGGGTCAGGTCGAAGACGTCGGGCTTGAGCTGCGCGGCGGCGTCGAGCTCGCGCTTGCTGCCGGCGGCCGGCTCCAGTTCGTTGACCTTGAGCCCGTACTTGTCGGCGAACGTCTCGATGATCTCGCCGTAGTTCACCCAGTCGTGGGGCAGCGCGATCACGTTGAGCTGGCCCTCACGCTTGGCGGCCTCGACCAGCCGGTCCATGGTGGCGAAGCCGGCCTTCATGGAGCTCGCCTGGACGTTGACCGGCGGCAGATTCTTGGGCTGGGAAGAGGTGGAGTGGGTGGACGACGCGCCGCATCCGGCGCTGGCGAGGATGGCTGCTACGGCGGCGCAGGTACGTACGGTCACACAACGAATACTTACCGTTACATTCGTTCAGGTCGAGGAGGCGCGGCCGGAACGACCTTGGCGGCCACCAGCGTCTCCTCCGGGATCTCCACCACCGTGCCGTCTCGTTTGCGAACTTTGAGTAGTCCGTCCTCCCACGACACGAGGATGCCCACCGCATCTCGAAATCCCCCGGGAACGCGCCTACGGGTGGTGATGCGTGCGCCTATATCCTGATTTGTGATCGCGATGATGAGACGTGCGGCCACGACTTTGCCACCCTCCGTTTCGGCCAGCTGGCAAGCACGGCAATACTAGGGCGTAGCAAACCGCGGTCAGAGACATGCCATGGTGCGGAGAAGAAGGAGCTCGAGGTGACCTACGTCATCGCGCAGCCTTGCGTGGACGTCCTGGACAAGGCGTGCATCGAGGAGTGCCCCGTCGATTGCATCTACGAGGGCGAGCGCATGCTTTACATCCACCCCGACGAGTGCGTGGACTGCGGCGCGTGTGAGCCTGTATGCCCCGTCGAGGCGATTTTCTATGAGGACGACCTTCCCGAGCAGTGGAAGGACTTCTACAAGGCGAACGTGGACTTCTTCGAGGACCTCGGCTCGCCCGGTGGAGCCTCGAAGGTCGGGAAGATCGACAAGGACCACCCAGTGGTGGCCGCCCTGCCGCCGCAGGGTGAGGACCACTAGCCGATCCTGTCACGCCGGGTACGGGGGCATCCGGGCCGGATGCGCCCCGTCGGCGTGCGCTTTTTGAGTACGGGCGAGGGAGCGCCGTCGCCTGGACTGAGGAGCGGCGGGAGCGTAGCGACCAGAGCGACGAGGGAAGGCGACGGCTCCCCAGCGACCGAGTCGCCTCACGAAGTGAGGCCATGAACACGCACAACCCTGGAGAACCGTGAACAAGTTGCCCGACTTCCCCTGGGACCGGCTGGAGCCGTACAAGGAGCGCGCGCTCGCACATCCCGACGGCATCGTCGATCTCTCGATCGGCACGCCCGTCGATCCCGTGCCGCAGATCGTCCAGGACGCTCTCGCGCAGGCGGCCGACAGCCCCGGCTACCCCTTCACGCACGGCACCAAGGCGCTGCGCGAGGCGGCGGCCGGGTGGCTGCGGCGCAGGCACGGCGTCTCCGTCGACCAGCAGGACGTGCTCCCGCTGATCGGCTCAAAGGAGTTCGTCGCCTGGCTGCCCACCTACCTGGGCGCCGGGCGGGTGGTCTTCCCCGAGCTGGCCTACCCCACCTACGACGTGGGCGCCCGGCTGGCCGGAGCGGTGGGCACGGCCTCCGACAGCACGCTCGCGCTCGGCCCCGAGCGCGTCGACCTGATCTGGGTCAACTCCCCGGGCAACCCCACGGGCCGGGTGCTGCCCGCCGAACACCTGCGCAAGGTGGTCTCCTGGGCCCGTGAGCGCGGCGCCGTCGTGGCCTCCGACGAGTGCTACATCGAGCTCGGCTGGGAAGAGGAGCCGATCTCGATCCTCCATCCCGACGTCTGCGGCGGCTCCCACGAGGGGTTGCTCGCGGTCCACTCGCTCTCCAAGCGCTCCAACCTGGCCGGCTACCGCGCCGGGTTCGTGACGGGAGATCCCGTCCTGGTCAAGCGACTGCTGGAGACGCGCAAGCACGCCGGCATGATCATGCCCCAGCCCGTACAGGCCGCCATGACGGTCGCGTTCGGCGACGACGAGCATGCCGACCTGCAGCGCGAGCGGTACGCCGCCCGCCGTGCCCTGCTGCGGCCCGCGCTGGAGCGGGCGGGGTGGCACATCGACCATTCGACGGCCGGTCTCTACTTCTGGGCGTCGAACGGGCAGAGCGCCTGGGATCAGGTCGGGAAGCTTTCCGAAATCGGCATTTTGGTCGCGCCCGGCGAGTTCTACGGATCGGCAGGTGAGCGGCACATCCGCATCGCGGTTACCGCGACTGATGAGCGGATCGGTGCGGCGGTGCGCCGCCTCCAGTAGGATCGCGCGTCATAGCCGGGCAATCCGGCTGACACGCATAAATTGATAAGGGCTTTTGCCGAGGCAGACCGCGAGTGGAGCGAGCTGATCGATGAGCATGACCTCCATGGTCGTACTCGGGCTGAGCATCGCCACCGTCCTTCTGTTGCTTGGGGCTTTTCTGGCCACCATGCGGCAGGACAGGAAGGGCCGTACGAGCGCGCCGCCGGTCGAGGTCGCCCCCATCGAGACCCCGCTGCCGGCGCCGGTGAGCGCGCCCGGGCATGCCGGCACCGACTACACCGACCCTCGCACGATCCGGGTCGGCGACCGGATCGAGGTGCATGGATCTCCCCGCCGGGTGCTCGGCGCGTTGTTCGTCTCCTGGCAGGGGCAGCAGTGGGTCGAATACCTCCTCCGGGACAGCGCCCGCCACTTCCAGTGGCTCTCCGTCGAGGCGCACGAGGGTGATACGCCCCATCTGGAGGTCCAGCTCTGGACGGACGTGCCCACGCAGGGGATGGTTCCGGCCAAGAGCACGCTGGTGATGGAGGGCGTGGAGTTCTCCCCGATCGAGCGGGGCACGGCGGCGTTCCGGAGCGAGGGCGACACCGGCCATCCTGACCGGGGCCTGCTGGACTTCGCGGACTATCGCGCCTCGGACGGGCGGTTGCTGTCGTTCGAACGCATCCAGGGGCAGTCGTGGACGGCCAGTTACGCCCAGCCCCTGCCGCCGGGCTCCATCACCATCGTCCGCCGCGCCTCCTGACCCTGCTCAGGAGAGCTCGACCTGGGTGGTGCCGGCCTTGCCGGCGGTCTGCCAGTTCTCGAGCTTGTCGTCGTTCTTCCACGTCGCCCCCGCGTACCCGACCTGGCGCAGCGCGTACTTCTGCGAGAAGGACACCGACCAGGCGGCGATCAGCCAGCCGCGCCGCTCCGAGGTGACGGCCGTGCTGCCGAGAGCCCTGGCCAGCTGCTTGCGGGCCTCGGCGGTACGGGGCTGCGGCGCCGGGGTCTTCTTGCCCGGCGGGTACCAGCAGTGGACGGCGCGCGGGACACGCCCGGTGAAGGCGGCGGCGAGCAGTTTGGCCTCCGGCTCGTGCTGCGCGTACGCGTAGCCGCCCGCCGAGCGCTGCACCTCCTGGGCCGCTTCGGCCACCGGGAGCTTGCGGTAGTTCTTGACCTTCTCCAGCGCGGCGAAGAACTTGTTCGTGGCGTAGACGGGGTCCATGATCTGCTTCTTGGTGCCCCAGCCCTGCGACTCCCGCTGCTGGAACACACCCACCGAGTCACGGTCACCGTCGGGGAGGTTGTAGATCTTGGACTCCTGCAGCGCCGTGGCGTACGCGATCACGAGGGCCCGCTCGGGCAGCCGGCGGCGGGCCGCGACGGCCGCGATGGTGGCGGAGATCTCGGCCTGCTCGAAGTCGAGCTCGCGCTCGCCGAGCGGGGTGCGCACGGTGCAGTGCGGCTCCGGCGCCACCGCCAGCGGCTTGGTCTTCTTCAGCAGGTTGAAGAGCCCCACGGAGATGCCCACGGCGAGCACGACGACGATGATCGCGATGGTGATGACTCCACGGGAGAAGCGCAGGCGCACCCTGAAGAACCTACCCGTGGCGGATAAGCTCCGTGGCCATGAGTGACGTGAGCACCACCTCACCGATTTCCCCGGTGGTGGACGAGTTGTGGGAGCGCCGGGCGGAGCTGTCGCCGGCCGACGCCGAGGCGCGCCGGCTGATCGTCGGCGCCGTCGACCTGCTCGACAGGGGCGAGGCCAGGGCCGCGCGCCTGGAGGGTGGCGAGGTGGTCGTGGACGAACGCGCCAAACGGGCCATCCTGCTCAGCTTCAAGGTGCTCGGCATGGCGCGCTCGCAGGTGGGCGACTTCCAGCACCACGACCGGGTCCCGCTCAAGAGCTCGCTCGACGGCGTGCGCGTGGTGCCCGGCGCGATCGCCCGCTGGGGCTCGTACCTGGCGCCCGGGGTGGTGCTGATGCCGTCGTTCACGAACATCGGCGCGTACGTGGACGAGGGGACCATGGTGGACACCTGGGCCACCGTCGGCTCGTGCGCGCAGATCGGGAAGAACGTCCACCTGTCGGGCGGGGCGGGCATCGGCGGCGTGCTGGAGCCGCCCAACGCCGTGCCGGTCGTCGTCGGGGACGGCGCGCTGATCGGCAGCCGCTCGATGATCGTCGAGGGCGCCCGGGTCGGCGAGGGCGCGGTCGTCGGCGCCGGGACGATCCTGTCCGGCTCGATCCCGGTGATCGACGTGCAGACCGGCGAGGAGCTGGCGCGCGGCCACGTCCCCGCGTGGTGCGTGGCCGTCGGCGGCACCCGGCAGAAGGAGTTCCCCGGCGGCACGTTCGGCCTGCCGTGCGTGCTGGTGCTCAAGCGCCTGGAGCCGGGGCAGCGACACGACAAGGCGGCGCTCAACGACGTGCTGCGCGAACACGGAGTGAACACCTGATGCTTGATCTCACGCAGGACGTACGCGCGCTGACCGCGGCGATCGTGGACATCGAGTCGGTGAGCGGCGACGAGCGGGCGCTGGCCGACGCGGTCGAGCGGGCGCTGTCCGCGCTGCCGCACCTCAAGGTCGACCGGTCGGGCGAGACGGTCGTGGCCCGCACCGAGCTGGGCCGGTCCGAGCGGGTGCTGATAGCCGGGCACCTCGACACCGTCCCCATCGCCGGCAACCTGCCCAGCCGGGTGGAGGGCGACCTCCTCTACGGGTGCGGCACGTCCGACATGAAGGCCGGCGTGGCGGTCGCGCTCAAGCTGGCGGCCACCGTCCCCGCTCCGAACAAGGACGTCACGTACGTCTTCTACGACTGCGAGGAGGTCGAGGCCGAGCGCAACGGCCTCAACCGCGTGGCCAGGGACCACCCCGACTGGCTGGCGGCCGACTTCGCGGTGCTCATGGAGCCGACCGACGGGACGATCGAGGGCGGCTGCCAGGGCACGCTGCGCGCCGAGGTCACCGTCAGGGGCAAGCGGGCCCACAGCGCCAGGTCGTGGTTCGGGGTCAACGCCATTCACGGGATCGAGCCGGTCCTGGCCAGGCTGAACGCGTACGAGGCGCGGCTGCCGGTGGTCGACGGCCTCGAATACCACGAGGGCCTGAACGCGGTCGGCGTCCGGGGCGGGGTCGCGGGCAACGTCATCCCCGACCTGTGTGTGGTGTCCGTCAACTACCGGTTCGCTCCCGATCTGACGATCGAGCAGGCGCAGGAGCACGTACGCGAGGTCTTCGACGGGTTCGAGGTGAGCTTCGTCGACGCCGCGCCCGGGGCCAGGCCGGGGCTGACGCACCCGGTGGCGGCGGCCTTCACCGAGGCGGTCGGCGGCACGCCGCGCGCCAAGCTGGGCTGGACGGACGTCGCCCGCTTCTCCGCGCTGGGGGTGCCCGCCGTGAACTACGGGCCCGGGGATCCGAACCTGGCGCACCAGCAGGGCGAGTACGTGTCGCTGTCGAAGATCGTCGAGAGCGAGCGGGCCATGCTCAACTGGCTCACAAAATGAAAGTGGCCTTCCTCGCCGGCCATTTGGCGGGGAAGACCACTTTCAGTCCCGAGCAGCACCCTCGTGCAGTTAGACGCAGGGGGGTCGAAATACGGTTCCCTGGTTTTTCCAAGATTTTTTAGAGGCTGGGTTCACCGGTCTGACCTGCGGTGTTCGCGCTCAGGACGCCCATCTCGCCCGAAGAGGGCTAGCGTGACCAGCATGGAACAGTCACGTCCTGAACGCCGTCAGGGCCAGGCGGTCGTACGCGGCCGCCTGGTGCCCAGCTCCACGCACGACCAGCGCCTGCTCGCCCGCCAGGGGCCCTCTGACTGGGTCCACATGGACCCGTGGCGGGTGCTGCGGATCCAGGCCGAGTTCGTGGAGGGGTTCGGCCAGCTCGCCGAGCTGCCGCCGGCGGTCACGGTCTTCGGCTCGGCGCGCACCGGGGACGGGGCGCCCGACTACCGGCAGGGCCGCGCGCTCGGCCAGGCGCTGGCCGAGGCGGGCTACGCGGTCATCACCGGCGGCGGCCCGGGTGTCATGGAGGCCGCCAACCGGGGTGCGAGCGAGGTGGACGGCGCGATGTCGGTCGGGCTCGGCATCGAGCTCCCGTTCGAGCAGAGCATGAACGACTATGTCGACCTCGGCATCGAGTTCCGCTACTTCTTCGTGCGCAAGACGATGTTCGTCAAGTACTCGTGCGGCTTCATCGCCCTGCCCGGCGGCTTCGGCACGCTGGACGAGCTGTTCGAGGCGCTGACGCTGGTGCAGACCCACAAGGTCACCTCCTTCCCCGTGGTCCTGATGGGCTCGGAGTTCTGGGGCGGGCTGCTCGACTGGATCAAGAGCACCCTGCTCGGCACCGGCAAGATCGCCGCCCAGGACCTCGACCTGATCACCCTCACCGACGACGTGGACGAGGCCGTGCGCATCATCGTGGACGCCGACCTGGCCCGCTCCAGGCAGCGCGAAGAGGAGCTGGAAGCCGCCGCGGCCCAGTACGCCGAGCCCCAGTAGGCTTCCTGGATGTGAATATCTGCGTCTACTGCGCCTCCAGCCTGAACATCGACAAGAAGTACATCGATCTGGCCGGACACGTGGGCGCCGAGCTCGCCAAGCGGGGGCACACCCTGGTGAGCGGCGGCGCCACGGTCTCCTGCATGGGCGCGGTCGGCTCGGCCGTCCGGGCGGGCGGCGGCCGCACGATCGGCGTGATCCCGCAGGTGCTGGTGGACGTCGAGGTGGCGGACGAGGAGTCGGACGAGCTGATCGTCACCACCGACATGCGCGAGCGCAAGGGGATCATGGACGCCCGCTCCGACGCGTTCCTCGTGCTGCCCGGCGGCATCGGCACGCTGGAGGAGCTCTTCGAGATCTGGACCGCGCGGGTGCTCGGCATCCACGACCGGCCCCTGGTGATCCTCGACCCCTGGGGTCTGTACGACCCGCTCAAGCAGCTGATGAACCACCTGTACGACGAGGGCTTCACCCGGCCCGACGTCTTCGACGCGATCTCGTGGACCTCCACGGTGGAGGAGGCGTTCGCCCACCTGGAGGCGCGTCCGCAGCCGGTTCGGCCCAGCGTCGCCGAACTCGGCGAGGCGGTCGGCTGACCGGCGCGCTCACCGCCCGGAGACGCACGGACTGCGGCAAGTGCGGGACCTCATGCCCCGATGGTGTGAGTACGATGCCAATGTGCTGGTCATTCTCGCCATCGCCGCCATCGCCATCTTGGCGTGTGTGGTCTTGGTCTCCCTCGGTAGGGGCGGTGAGCTGACCGAGTTCCCGCCGGATGTGCCGCCTCTCGACCTGCCCGAGCCCGGACAGTTGACGGCGGTCGACTTCATGGCGCTCCAACTTCCGGTCAATCTGGTCGGCTATCACACGGCGAGCGTCGACGAGACCCTGCGCAGGGCCGCCAACGCGATCAGCGCGCGTGACACGCGGATCGCGGTGCTGGAGCAGCGGGTCTCCGAGCTGCTGTCGAGCCGGTTGCACGCGCGCCAGGAGATCTACGCCGCGCCCGGGGCGGGGCTGCGTACCGACCACGCCCCGGAGGCCCCGGCGGTGGCGCGCGAGCTGCCGGAGTCCGGCGATCCCGTGGAGGTGAGCGGCGCCACGGTGTCCTGGGACGGCACGCCGGATCTGCGGCGGGCGCCGGAGGACCCGGAGTGGCGGATCCCGCCGGGCGACGGCGAGCCCGCCTCGGAGGCCGCTCCGGACGAGCAGGCCCAGGCGGAGTCTCCCGACGGCGAGACCGCAGCGGCCGAAACCGCAGCGGCCGAAACCGCAGCGGCCGAGGAGGCCGCCGCCGTTGTGGAGCCCTCCGTCGATGAGAAGCCGGACGAGAAGCTCGACGAGACCGTCGGGGACGACGTGGTCTCCGAGCCGGTGGGCGAGTCCAAGGACGGCGCGGAGACCACGCAGGCCGCGCCACTGGCCAAGGACGGGGACGGGCGCCCGTGACCGAGCTGATCCGGTGCTCCTGGACGGGCATGGCGGGCAACGCGGCCTACATCGCCTACCACGACGACGAGTGGGGCCGCCCGCTCACGGGCGACGACGCGGTCTTCGAGCGCGTGGCCCTGGAGGCGTTCCAGTCGGGCCTGTCGTGGCTGACGATCCTGCGCAAGCGGGAGAACTTCCGCGCGGCCTTCGACCGGTTCTCGATCGTCAAGGTGGCCGCGTACACCGAGCAGGACGTGGAGCGCCTGCTCGGCGACGAGGGCATCGTGCGCAACCGGGCCAAGATCGAGGCCGTGGTCGGCAACGCCAAGGCCGCCATCGACCTTTCCGAGGGCCTGTCGGACCTGGTGTGGCGCTACGCCGACCCGGAGGCCCCCGTGCCGAAGAGCATGGCCGACGTGCCCGCCACCACGCCCGGCTCCAAGGCGCTGGCCAAGGAGCTGAAGAAGCACGGCTTCAGGTTCGTCGGCCCGACCACGGCCTACGCGTTGATGCAGGCCATCGGCCTGGTCAACGATCACATCGAGGGCTGCGTGGCCCGTTCGCGCTGAGCTCGAAGGTGTGGGTCGCGCCGAGTGACCCGCCGAGCTCGACGGTCACGGCGGTCGTCTCCCCGGCCCGCGCCGTGACGGTGTCGTCGGCCCTGATGAGCCCGCCCAGCGGGTGGTCGAACGTGATCGTCACGACGTCCACCGTCCGGCTCGGGTCGGCCACCGCCACGGCCACCCGCCCGCCGGCCCGCCGCACGATCACCACGCACGGCGCGTCCACCGCGATCTCCCCGACGGTCCCGGCCGTCCAGAACACGGCCGCGAGCAGCCCCCGCGCCCGCACGGCCTGCAGCTCGGCGGTGTTGGCGGCCACCCGCACGGGACGCCGCCCGCGGTACCTGCGGGTCTGCTCGCGCGCCGCGCCCGGCAGCACCGTGTACGCGTAGGAGGCGTTCACGGGGTCGATGCCGTGGTCGATCCAGAGGCTCGCGTAACGCCGCGTGACGGGCTCGACCGCGCCGCCGGTGTCGTCGCCCGCGTTGATGTCGCGCCACCTGCCCGTACGCGTCTCCACGGCGCACTGAGCGCCGTCCAGCACATAGCCCGCGACTCCGGGCAGGTGCGCCCAGCCGTCGCCGACGTGCGGCCGCGCGTCCGTGGCCCGGTTCTCCACCACGGTCACCACCCCGCGCCCGTCCGAGCCGGTGATGCCGCTGCCGAGCGCCACCACGGCCGCGTCGAGGAAGAACCACGACTTGCGCGCCCGCAGGCCCGCGCCCTCGCTCGTCAGCTCCATGACGGCGGCCCCGTACCGGCCGTCGAGCACCGCGCCGCCGGCCCACGCGCCGGGCGGGCAGTGGGCGCGGAAGGAGAGGTCCGCGCGCTCGCGGTCGTCGACGGTGGTCCCGGGCAGCCGGTACGGGTCCACCGTCGGCCAGAAGCCCTCGCCGAACTGGCCCAGGTCGCTCGTGTAGAGGTAGGTCATGCCGTCGCCGGTGTACCAGCCGTGCAGGTTCTCGCCGTTGATCGCCTCGTACGCGGCGATCCGGCGCGACGAGAGGCTGAGCGCGAACGACCAGGTGGGCCGCCGGTGCACGATCCGGTCCATCGAGGGGAACACGAAGTGCCCGACGGGCCCGGGAGCGGCCTCGACGTTCACGTCGCGCAGCAGCGCGACCGCCCGCCGGGTATCCGGCACGTCCGCGTGCTCCAGGTAGGGGCGGGCCTTGCCACGTTCGATCCACCCCTTGGCCAGCTCCCGGAAGCGGCCGGCGTACGGCTCGGGCGCGCTCTGGGCCAGCAGCAGGACGGCGCCGATCAGGCCATGGCCGGCCACGGCGTCGGAGAACGCCTGCCGCGTGGCCGCCCGCCCCCTGACCGTGTCCATCAGCAGCCCGTCATGGACGAACGGCGCGTACGACCGCTCGACCGCGTCCAGGACCACGGGCAGGCCCGGATCGCGGACCTGCCACGGCGAACCGTCCAGGAGCGCGAGCGCCTCGGCGACCGCGATGATCAGAGACAGGCCGTAGGAGCCGGTGTACGCGACGCACTCGTGCTGGATGAACGACCCGTCGCGGTAGAAGCCGTCGCCGGACTCGACATGGCGGAAGACGCTCCTGAGCCCGCCGTCGCGCACGTCCGACAGGCCGTCGCGGGCCAGCGCCAGCTTGTCCGCGCTGCGCCCCGCGATGCCGCGGAAGGCGACGATGGAGGCCTTGTCGGCCCGGTTGGCGCCGCTCTCGCCCGCCTGCGGGTTGCCGGTCCTTCGGTCGGCATCCGGGCAGAACCGGTCCACGGCCGTCAGGTAGGCGTCGAGCCTGGCCGCGTCGAGCCGGTCGCCGAGCAGCACGCACAACCGGGTCAGGTGGGCGGGCGTGCCGATCTCCCAGAACCACCAGTTGCCCGTCTCGGGGAGCCGCTCGTTGTAGTGGTGCTCGTGGAGCACATCGAGCGCGTCCACCACCCGGGCCGCGACGGCGTCGTCGCCGTGCTGCGCGGTGCCGGGCGTGGCCCAGGCCGTGGTGATCCGCCGAAGGCGGCCGTAGCTGCCTGTGACGTTGCCGGGGCCGCCGGCGGGCGGCAGGTCCGGCCAGAGCGTTCCGGGCGCCATCGAGGCCAGCAGGCCGCCTGCGGTCCCGCTCAGCCTGGCCAGCGGCCCGGCGTAGACCGGATCGGAGACGTCGATCCCGCCGCCGGTGAGCAGGCCGAGCGCGCCCGCGCGGAGAACATCGAACGCGGGCCCGCCTCCGGCGGCGGCTTCCTGCGCGGCCGTCTCCTGCGCGGCCGGGTTCTGCGCGGCCGGGTCCGGTGCGGACGTCACTCGGCGCGGAACGTCGGGCGTTCCTTGGCGAGGAAGGCGCGGGTGGCGTTCAGGTGATCCAGGGTGGCGGCGCATTCGTCCTGGAGGTCGGCCTCCATGACGAGCGAGTCGGGCAGCGAGTGGGTCGCGGCGTAGGCCAGCGCCCGCTTGGTGGCGGCGTAGGCGAGGGTCGGGCCGTGCGCGAGGCGTACGGCCAGCTCGTGGGCGGTCTTCAGGACGTCGTCGGCGGGCACCACGCGCGTGACCAGGCCCAGCTCCAGCGCCCGGGCCGCGTCGAGCGGCTCGCCGAGCAGCAGCAGCTCGGCCGCGCGGCCCCGGCCGACCAGGCGCTGCAGCGTCCAGGAGGCGCCCGAGTCGGGCGCCAGGCCGATGCCGGCGAACGCCAGCGCGAACTTCGCCTTCTCCGAGGCCACCCGCAGGTCGCAGGCGAAGGCCAGGGACGCGCCCGCGCCCGCGGCGACGCCGTTGACCGCGGCCACCACCGGCTTGGCCATGGTGGTGATCAGCTCCACGATCGGGTTGTAGTGGACGCGGACCGTGTCGGCCAGGCCGCGGCCCGCCTCCAGGTTGCCGGCGTGCTCGCGCAGATCCTGGCCCGCGCAGAAGGCCCGGCCCGAGCCGGTCAGCAGCACGGCCCTGATCGCGGCGTCGCCCGCCGCGCGGCGCAGCGCGTCGAGGAGCGCGTCCTTGGTCTCGGCGGTCAGCGAGTTCATGGCGTCGGGGCGGTCGAGCGTGATGGTGGCGACCGTGTCGGCCACGTCATAGCGGATCAAAGTAACTCCCTCTCGACGAACGCGGCGGCCGCGGGCAGCAGCCGGGCGGCCTCCTGCTCGAAGTACGCCCTGGCCTTCTCGCCCGGCCAGCCCGCGGGCAGCAGCTCCGGCGGCAGGCCCGGGTCGCGGAACAGGAAGTTGCGCCAGCCGTGCACGAGCCTGCTCCTGGTGGCGAACACCTGGTCCGCCGGTGCTCTCTCGGGCAGCGTGCTGATCAGCGTGACAGCCTCGGCGAGCCAGTGCTCGTACGCCTCGCCGATGGCGGTCAGATCCCACGCCCTGGCAACCAGCTCCCGCGGGTCGCCCTCCAGCGCCGAGTCGAACCTGTCGGCCCGCACCCCCTCGCCGTCGAGCAGGTTGTCCAGCTCGATCGAGGATCGTGGACCGATCCACGTCGTCTCGGACAAGGACGCGTACCCGAGGAAGGCCAGGTCGGCCCTGAGCCGCTCCCTGCGCGGCCGCTCCTTCACCGGCGCGAAGACGATCACGTGCCACCGGCCGTGCCAGGTCAGCGTCCCGGCTCGGTAAATTCTGAGCGCGGCCTCGTCCAGGCGCCGGCCGCATTTCGGGGTCAGTCCGTAGCCGGCTCCCTGCGGCAGTTTCACCGGCCGCAGCCACCCTTGGCGCACCATTCGTGACACAGCGGTGCGGACGGCGGGAGGGGCTATTTCCAGGGGTTTCATGAGCCTTACGAGCGAGGCGACGGACGCCTGTCCACCGCGCGAGCGCAGGTGGTCTCCATAGAGATCGAACAGAGCGGCGCGAGCGTGCACGAAGTCCAGTTTGGACGCCATCGCACGGCTCGACAACGCATTCTGGGAGGAGATCGTTACCCATGAGCGCTCTCGATGCGGGAGAATAGGACATCACAGAAGACGTGAATGCGCCGACCACCCCCCACGGGCGGTCGGAAATCGCGGGCCGCGGGAGCCCAAGGCAGGAAGGGATGCACGCATGGCGGCGATGAAGCCGCGGACCGGCGATGGTCCGCTCGAGGTCACCAAGGAAGGGCGCGGCATTGTCATGCGGGTCCCCCTGGAGGGTGGCGGCCGGCTCGTCGTGGAGATTTCCGCCGACGAGGCGAAGGCGCTCGGCGAGGCGTTGAAGAACGTCGTCGGCTGAGAGCTCCCGAAAGACCACCTTTTCCACGACCCTGGCGTAATCCGGCGCCAGGGTCGCTGACGTTCGAGGAGAGAATCCGTGCCCATTGAGACCACTGCGTCGGTGGTCGCCCAGGTTCCCGACGGAGCCGAGCTGCTGGCCGTTCCCTTTGACTCCACCCTCAGCCCCGAGGTCGAGCTGCACCTGCCGGTGTCCGACCTGCTGGCCCACTACGAGGCCAAGGGGGAGGCGGGGGAGATCGTCGAGGTTCCCGTGGCCAGGGGCGGCGGTGTCGGCCGCGTCCTGCTCTACGGAGTGGGCGACGGCTCGCCGCGTGCCCTGCGCAAGGCCGGCGCCGCGCTCGCCCGCAGAGCCAGGGGCAGGGACACGCTGACCGTGGTCGCGCCCGACGGCGACGTGGCGGCGTTCGCCGAGGCGGCGCTGCTCGCGGCGTACTCGTTCAAGATCGGCAACGGGGGCAAGAAGCCGGTGCGGGCGCTGGCCCTCGCGGGCGCGGACGCGGCGCAGGTGCGGCGCGCGCAGGTCGTGGCGCAGGCGGTGGCGCTCGCCCGCGACCTGGCCAACACGCCTTCCTCCGTCAAGAACCCCGCGTGGCTGGCCGAGCGGGCCGCCGAGGTCGGGGTGCCCGCGCGGATCTGGGACGAGGAGCAGTTGCAGGCCGACGGGTTCGGCGGCATCCTCGCGGTCGGCAGGGGCTCGGCCAGCCCGCCCCGCCTCATCCAGCTCTCCTACACCCCCGCCGAGCCCACCGACCGGCACGTGGTGCTGGTGGGCAAGGGGATCACGTTCGACTCGGGCGGGCTGTCGCTCAAGCCCAACGAGAACATGAAGACCCAGAAGACCGACATGGCGGGCGGCGCGGTGGTGATCGCCGTGCTCGGCGCGCTGGCCGAGCTGGGCGCTCCCGTACGGGTCACCGGGCTGATCGCCTCCGCCGAGAACATGCCCTCGGGCACGGCGCAGCGGCCCAGCGACGTGATCAAGCATTACGGCGGGCGCACGGTCGAGGTGCTCAACACCGACGCCGAGGGCCGGCTGGTGCTGGCCGACGCCCTCGCCTACGCCGACGCCGTCCTCGACCCCGACGAGGTCGTGGACATCGCCACCCTCACCGGGGCGATCACGGTGGCGCTCGGCCGCAACGTCGGCGCCGTCTACGCCTCCGACGACGCGCTGGCCAAACGGCTCCTGGACGCCGGGCAGGTGAGCGACGACCGGCTGTGGCGGATGCCGCTGATCGAGGACTACACGCCCGCGTTGGAGTCGTCGATCGCCGACCTGGCCAACGTCGAGGCCGGGTCCAGGTTCGGGGCCGGGTCGATCACGGCGGCGCTGTTCCTGCGGGAGTTCGCGGGGCGGCGGCCGTGGGCGCACCTCGACATCGCCGGCGTCGGGCGCAGCACGGTGGACGAGGGCACGCTGACCAAGGGCGCCACGGGATTCGGCGTCCGCCTCCTGCTGGAGTGGCTCACCCGCGCCTAGCAGCCGGCTCGCTCGCGGCTGGGCGGCCCACCGGGGCCGGCCGGCTCGCGCAGGCGGCGCTCCGCCCGAGTGACTCGCCTGCGGCTAGTCGGCGATCTTGATGGCGGCCAGCAGGCCGTCGCCCAGCGGCATGAGCACCGAGCGCAGGCGGTCGTCCGACTGCACCAGCTTGCCCACCTCGCGCAGCGCCACCGTGTCGGTGTCGCGTTGCGCGGGGTCGGCCACCCGGTTGTGCCACAGCATGTTGCCGAAGGCCACGATGCCGCCCACGCGCAGCAGGCGGACCGCCTCGGCGAGGTAGTCGGCGTACTCCTGCCTCGCGCCGTCGGCGAACACCATGTCGTAGCCGCCGTCCGACAGCCGCGGCAGCACGTCGAGCGCCCGGCCCGAGATGAGCCGCACCCGCCCGCCGGAGAAGCCCGCCTCCGCGAACGCCTGTCTGGCCAGCCGCTGGTGCTCGGGCTCGACGTCCACGCTCGTGAGCGTCCCGTCCGTACGCATGCCGCGCAGCAGCCACAGCCCCGAGACGCCGCATCCCGTGCCGATCTCGACGACGGATTTGGCGTTGACGGCGGTGGCGAGGAAGCACAGTGCCGCCCCGCCGCCGGGAAGGATGGGTGTGGCCCCCATCTCCAGCCCGCGCTGTCGCGCCGTGTGCAGGAGCTCATCTTCCTGATGGAACTGCTCCGCATAGGCCAGAGTGGCCTCCACCGGGTTGGTCATCGGCCGCCTCCCCCGCTTTCGTGCGATTGGTCCACGTGATTGGCACCGATCGCAGCCTAGGGGAGACACGCCAGGACGGGAACTCAGGAGGGACCTAAGGCGTTGCAGGTTTAAACGGGCTTTGCCGGTCCGGAAGGCAGGCAGTGCGCACGAAGGGACGAAACCAGGCACTATGGCGGTAGCGGTGGTCCCAAAGAGAGGAGTTCTGGTGGACGAAAGCGACCACCAGGCGGATGCTCCCGTGTCGTCTGATTGGACACCTCCCACATGGGAGGAAGTGGTGCGGACTCACTCCGCACGCGTGTATCGGCTGGCATACCGGCTGACCGGCAATGTCCACGACGCGGAAGACCTCACCCAGGAGGTCTTCGTCCGCGTCTTCAGGTCGCTGTCGAGCTACACCCCGGGCACGTTCGAGGGGTGGCTGCACCGGATCACGACGAACCTTTTCCTCGACATGGCGCGGCGCAAGCAGCGCATCAGGTTCGAGGGGCTGGCCGACGACGCCGCCGAGCGGCTGCGTGGCCGTGAGCCGTCCCCGGCGCAGGCGTTCGACGACGCCCACCTGGAGCCCGACATCCAGGCCGCCCTCGACGCGCTCGCCCCCGAGTTCCGGGCCGCGATCGTGCTGTGTGACATCGAGGGCCTTTCTTACGAGGAGATCGCGGCCACGCTCGGCGTCAAGCTGGGTACGGTCCGAAGCCGTATTCACCGTGGCCGGGCGCAGTTGCGGGAGGCACTCGATCATCGAGCCCCCCGTAATTCTCAACTCCCCCCGACCGTGATCCGTGGGGAGGAATTCTGATGGCTCATCTTGGAGAACGCGTGTCCGCGCTCGTGGACGGCGAACTCAACCACACCGAGCGCGAGCGCGCGCTGGCTCATCTGACCTTCTGTGCCGACTGTCGGCAAGAGGTCGAGTCGGTGCGGGCGCTGAAGTCGCGCCTGCGCTCCCTGGAGGGGCCGGCGATGCCGGCCGATCTGACGATGTCCCTGCTCCGGATGGCGGAGCCGGGCGGCCCGCTGCCGCCGAGGGAGCGCCCTTTTCCGTCCCGCACCTTCGGCGGGGTGCCCATCCCTGGGCCGCACACCATCGCTCCGCTGGACAACCGCCCGCGGAGGGACGCCACTGGTGGGGCCTCGGGCCCTGGTCGTGGCGGTAGGCGGCGTTCGACCTACGTGGCCGTAGGGGTGGTCTCCGCGGCCGTCGCGCTCGGCACCTTCTTCGCGGCCACCGGCGTCGGACAGAACAACCCGGCGCCGCCGGTGGAGCTGTTCCAGCAGCCGCGCACCTCGCCGGCGGGCGCGCCTTCGACAGCCACTCCTTGACCTGGGGTTGACCTCCGGTTATGCCTGGGAGACTTGGACTTGGCGTACTTGGCAGCGCGCTGGGCATACGATCTGGGTTCGGGATTTGTCACAAGCGATTCCTGACAAATGCTTTATGACCCTCGTATGCCGCAAGAGCGAGGATTGCGGTGGCCGAGCCAAGGAGTGGTGAGACTTAGATGACCGACGAGACGCGCCCCACCGAAGGACGCACGCCGTCGGACTACCCCGAACCACAGGGGCGGCCGGACTTCCTGCCCGCGGACGACTCGCCTGACCAGGCCGGCCGGTTGCCTGAGCCGCCCGCCTCGTTCGGCACCTCTTGGGGCGACCCGTCGGGTCGCCCCTCTTCGGGTGTCCCCCCGTACGGTGGCCCGACCTCCGGCGCTCCCACGTTCACCAGTCCCTCGTTCGGCTCCCCGAGCTCCTACGAGAGCCCTTCGTACAGTCACGAGGGCAGCGGCCCGTCGTTCAGCGCCTCCTACGACAGCGGCTCCGCGTTCGGAAGCCCTTCCTACGAGAGCACCGGCCCCTCCTACGGAAGCGGCCCCTCGTATGGGAGCGCTCCGTCCTACGGGAGCGGTCCGTCGTATGGGAGCGGTCCGTCCTATGGGAGCGGTCCGACGCATGGCGGCGGGCCGGACAACGGGACGCGTGCCTACGAGAGCCCGCTGTTCGGCGGCCCTTCCCCGTCCGGTCCCACCGGCGCCAACACTCCGCCGCCACCGCCCCGTCAGGCGCTTCCCCTGGGCGCGGGCTGGGCGCCGCCGCCTCCCGGCGCGGACGCGGGCTCCTCGGGGGGCAGGCGCGGGCCGGGCACGGTCCTGCTCGTCTCGACCGCCGTGGCCATCGCCCTGGTGGCCTCGCTGCTCGGCAGCGTCGGCACCTACCTGCTCACCAAGCCGAGTGACGGCAACGACCCCGGCTACAGCCTCGGCCCCCTGCCGACCGGCGGCGCCGCCAACCGGGAGCCCGGATCGGTGGCGGGCGTGGCCGCGCGGGTGCTGCCCAGCGTGGTCTCGATCGAGGCCGGCACCACCACCGAGGGCGCGACCGGGTCCGGCTTCCTGATCAAGAACGGCTACGTGGTGACCAACAACCACGTCGTCGCGCTGGCCGCCAAGGGCGGCGAGATCCGGATCATGTTCAACAACCGCAAGACCACCCCGGGCAAGATCGTGGGCCGCGACCCCGGCTCGGACCTGGCCGTGATCAAGCCCGAGGACACGTTCGGGACGCCGGAGATCACCCTCGGCAACTCCGACCAGGTCGTGGTCGGCGACCCGGTCATCGCGATCGGCTCCCCGCTGGGCCTCACGGGCACGGTGACGACGGGCATCGTCAGCTCGCTCAACCGTCCGGTCATCGCGGGCGACGAGACGGGCTCCGGCACGGAGGAGCCCGCCTACATCAGCGCCATCCAGACGGACGCCGCCATCAACCCGGGCAACTCGGGCGGCCCGCTGGTGAACGGCAAGGGCGAGGTCGTCGGCGTGAACTCGGCCATCGCCACCCTCGGCCGCTCGGTGAACAGCCAGAGCGGCAGCATCGGCCTGGGCTTCGCGATCCCCGTCAACCAGACGCGGCGCGTGGCCGAAGAGCTGATCACCACCGGCAAGGCCAAGCGGCCCAGGATCGGCGTCGTCCTGGACAAGGACTACAAGGGCCAGGGCGTGAAGATCGCGTCGTCTCCCAGCGGCGGCCGCCAGCCGGTGGACGCCAACGGGCCGGCGGACAAGGCCGGGCTGAAGGCGGGCGACGTCATCCTGGAGATCGACGGGCTGACCCTGCAGGACGGGAACGAGCTGATCGCCCTGATCCGCAGCAAGGCGCCGGGCGCCAAGATCACCATCAAGTACCAGCGCGCCGGCCAAGAACGCACCGCCACCCTCACCGTGGTCGCCGACGACGAGCCCACCCCGACGCCGTCCTGATCCGCCCGGCCGTCCTTGGCGGCGGCCCTGTGCGTTTCTTCACAGCGGCGCGGGCGGTTCGGTGTCCGTCCTTCGGGTTCTTCATGGCGGCGCGGGCAGTTTGGTGTCCGTCCTTCGGTTTTGAAGGCCGCGCACGGTGGGACGACCCGCGCCGCCTTTGGTATCCGTCCTTCGGGTTTTTACGGCTGCGCACGGCGGGCACCACCCGCCGACCCGGGTGACCGGCCCTCCAGGGAGACGCTCACCAGCTTCCCCGCCGCGCCGCCGTAACGGACGGTGCGACCGGCTGGGTGGTAGACGCGTTGACCAGGGCCGAAGGGGTGTATGCGGGGAATGTCGGTGATATGACCGAGGGTGGACGACCGACCTACGCCCGGGAGCCCTTAGTCTGTGGATAGGCCGGGGTTGTCCTCGGAGTGATTGGACTGCGGTAGGAGCTCACGGTGTTCGGACTCGGGTGGATGGAGATCGGAGCGCTGATCGTCATCGCGCTGCTCGTCTTCGGTCCCGACAAGCTGCCTCAGGCCGCATCTCAGGCCGGCAAGACGCTGCGCAACCTGCGCCGGATGGCGAACAACGCGCGTGACGACCTGCGTTCCGGGCTGGGCCCGGAGTTCGCCAATTTCGACCCCGCCGACCTCAACCCGAGGAACTTCGTCCGCAAGCACCTGCTCGACGACCTCGAGGACGACTGGAACGACAACAAGCCTCGGGAGCTGGAGCCCGCCACGACGGCTCCGTACTCGCCCGAGCCGGTGGACGAGCTCGGATACGGGGAGATTCCCCCTTACGACTCAGAGGCCACCTGACGGGCCGGGGAAGGCTCGTCGCCGTCCATACGGCCCGCCGCCTCCCGGACGGCACACGAGGGCTCAAACAACCCGCCACCCGTCCCCTGGGGCCGGCGTCGCCCACAAGCGCTCATATGGCCCTCTGAGGGTCCTCCGCGCCCTCTCGGGCGCGCCTGGTCAACGCTCTTGACCACCCAGCCGGTCACGCCTGCCCGTTGCGGAGGCGCGCCGGGGAAGCCGGTAAGCGTTCCCCTGGAAGGCCGGTCACCCGGGTCGGTGGGTGGCGCCCACCGTGCGCAGCCGTAAAGAACCCGAAGGACGGGCACTGAGGGCGGCGCGGATGATGTTCGCCGTGGCAGCCGTAAAGGATCCGAAGGACGGGCGCTGAAAACGGCGGGAGTGCTGCCCGTTGTGCGCAGCCGGACAAAGCTCAAGGACGGCGTGGATGCTCGCCGTGCGTAGCCGTGAAGGACCCCGAGGGGGACTGAGAACGGCGCCCGCCCAGGGGACGGGCGCCGGAAATCAGGCAAGCGCCGAAAATCAGCGGTTGGGGGAGAGGCCGAGTTGGAGGCCCTTGAGGCTGGTGGAGCGCTTGCTCAGGGTGGAGGCGATATTGCGGAGTTCGGCCGCCGCCGGTGCGTCGGGCTCCGTCAGGACCAGCGGCTTGCCCTCGTCGCCGCCCTCGCGGAGCCGGAGGTCGATCGGGACCTGGCCCAGGAGCGGGACGCGGGCGCCCAGCGTGCGGGTGAGCGCGTCGGCGACCGTCTGGCCGCCACCCTCCCCGAACACGGCGATGCGCTCGTCGCAGTGGGGGCACGGCAGCCAGGCCATGTTCTCGATGACGCCGGCGATCTGCTGGTGCGTCTGCGCGGCGATCGAGCCCGCCCGCTCGGCCACCTCGGCGGCGGCCATCTGCGGCGTCGTCACGACCAGGATCTCCGCCGTCGGCAGCCGCTGCGCCACCGAGATCGCGATGTCGCCCGTGCCCGGGGGCAGGTCGAGGAGGAGGACGTCGAGGTCGCCCCAGTAGACGTCGGCCAGGAACTGGTGGAGCGCCCGGTCGAGCATCGGCCCGCGCCAGACCACCGGCGTGTTGCCCTCCGGCTTGAACATCCCGACCGAGATGACCTTGATGTCGTGGGCCACCGGCGGCATGATCATGTCTTCGACCTTGGTGGGCCGCTCGGCGGCGCCCAGCATGCGCGGGATGCTGTGGCCGTAGATGTCGGCGTCGACGATGCCGACCTTCATGCCGTTGGAGGCCATCGCGGCGGCCAGGTTGACCGTCACGGACGACTTGCCGACCCCGCCCTTGCCGCTGGCCACCGCGAACACGCGGGTCAGCGAGCCCGGCTGGTTGAACGGGATCTCCTTCTCCGGCCCCCGGTTGCCCCGCAGCTTGGTCTGCAGCTGCTTGCGCTGCTCGGTGCTCATGACATCGAGCTCGATCTGGACGCCCGCCACGCCGTCGAGCTTGGCGACGGCGTTGGTGACGTCGCGGCGGATGGTGTCCTTCAGCGGACAGCCCGCCACGGTGAGGAAGATGCCCACGCGCACCACGCCGTCGGGAGCGATATCGATGCTCTTGACCATGTCGAGGTCCGTGATCGGGCGACGGATCTCGGGGTCGATGACGTTGGCGAGAGCCGCCGTCACCTGTTCCTGGGTAGGTGCCATCGAAGTCTCGGCACGAGGGAGTGCCGTCCCTCCTTTGTCGGTATATGTGTGACAGGCGCAGGACGCCAGTGAGGATGCCCCTCCATGGTATGAACCGGCGGCCCCACTGAGTTAATCCGTGCTGTTAGATGTCTGTGCAACAACGTCCTAAGGTTACTCCGTGACTCTTCTGCGCGACGAGGGCCTGACCGCCGAGGAGCTGGCGGTCTGGCGGATGATGCAGCGCGCCCAGGTGCGCATCACCCGGCATCTGGAGGCGGAGCTGCTCGTCGCCCACG
Organism: Nonomuraea sp. NPDC051941; assembly: GCF_044593615.1. Classification (NCBI taxonomy): domain Bacteria; kingdom Bacillati; phylum Actinomycetota; class Actinomycetes; order Streptosporangiales; family Streptosporangiaceae; genus Nonomuraea; species Nonomuraea sp. NPDC051941. The sequence goes on along the minus strand of NZ_JBIUCF010000047.1, from coordinate 16,225 downwards.
ACCTGCCGCTGGCCTCGTACGAGGTGCTCGTGCAACTGGCCGAGGCGCCGGAGCGGCGGCTGCGCATGAACGATCTCGCGGGCCGTGTCCTGCTCTCCCGCAGCGGCCTGACCAGGCTCATCGACCGGCTGCAGCGGGACGGGCTGGTGTCGCGGGAGGCCTGCGCGAACGACGCCCGCGGGCTGTTCGCCGTGCTGACGGACGCCGGTGCGGAGCGGCTGGCCGAGGCCACCCCGACCTACCTGCGCGGCGTCCGGACCCAGTTCCTCGACCTGCTGGGCGCGGAGGAGATCACCCGCGTCCGGGCGATGGTCGCCAAGCTGGACCTCAGCGACTCTCCTTGAGCTCCTCGGCGAGGCGTCCGAGCTCGGCGCGCAGGTAGTCGCGCGTGGCCAGCTCGTTCAGCGCCAGGCGCAGCCCCGCGATCTCGCGGGTCAGATACTCGATCTCGGCCTGGTTGCGGTCGGCGGTCTCGCGGTCCTGCTCGTACTGGATGCGGTCCCGGTCGCCCTGGCGGTTCTGGGCCAGCAGGATCAGCGGCGCGGCGTAGCTGGCCTGCAGCGACAGCATCAGCGTCAGGAAGATGAACGGATACGGGTCGAACTTGAGGTTCGGCGGCGTGAACGCGTTCCAGATGACCCAGATCGCGACGACCACGGTCATGTAGACGATGAAGCGCGCGGTGCCGAGGAAGCGGGCGATCTGCTCCGACAGGCGGCCGAACGCCTCCGGGTCGTAGTGCGGCCGCAGCGAGCGGCGCAGAGCCCGGGGCTCGTCAAGCCGTTCGGTCGTCATGATCGTCGGTCCCCTCACGCCAGTCCTCGGGCAGGATGTGGTCGAGCACGTCGTCCACCGTCACCGCGCCGACGAGCCGGCCCAGCTCGTCCACGACCGGGGCGGCGACGAGGTTGTAGTTCGCCAGGTAGCGGGTGACCGCGCGCAGCGTGAAGTCCGGCCTGATCGGGTCGATCGACGGGTCGATCACGCCGCCGAGCAGCGTCGACGGCGGCTCGCGCAGCAGCCGCTGGAAGTGCGAGACGCCCAGGTACGTGCCCGTCGGCGTCTCGGTGGGCGGCCGGGCCACGTAGACCTGCGCCGCCACGGCGGGCGTGAGGTCCTGCTGCCTGATGTGGGCCAGCGCCTCGGCCACCGTGGCGGTGGGGGGCAGGATGACCGGTTCGCTGGTCATCACGCCGCCCGCGCTGGTCTCAGGGTAGGTCAGCAGGCGCCGCACGGGGGCGGCCTCCCCGGGCTCCATCAGGGCCAGCAGCTTGGCCGCCTGGTCCTCCGGGAGGTCGTGCAGCAGGTCGGCCGCGTCGTCGGGGCCCATCTCCTCCAGCACGTCGGCCGCCCGCTCGGGCTCCAGCGTGCCGAGGATGGAGATCTGGTCGTCGGGCGGAAGCTCTTCGAGCACGTCGGCGAGCCGCACGTCGTTCAGGGCTCGGGCGATCTCGATGCGCCGCTTGCTCGGCAGCTCGTGCAGCGCGCTGGCCATGTCGGCGGCCCGCAGCGACTCGAACGCGGAGATCAGCCCGGCCGCCCCCTGGTCCTTCTGCAGCCTGTCGAACCCGGAGACCTCTTCCCACTCGACGATCCGCGGGTCGCGCCGCCTGCCCTTGTAGAGGGCCACCTGGGTGATCTCCCAGTGGGACGGCTTGATCTCCTCCATGGCCACGTCGTAGACGGTCATGGGCTCGCCCTCATGCGTGACGCCCAGGTCCAGCATCTCGCCGATCACCAGCGTCTCGGTGGCGCGCTGCTCGAACCTGCGCATGTTGAGCCGCCCGGTGAAGACCACGGCCCCCGTCTCGATGCGGCGTACCCGGGTGATGGGCAGGAACACCCTGCGGCGCGGCTGCACCTCCACCACCAGGCCGTGCACGTTGGGCCGGAGGCCGATGCGCAGGCCGACCACCACGTCCCTGACCCGGCCGATCTGGTCGCCCGCGGGGTCGAAGACCGGGGTGCCCGGCAGCCGGGCCACGAAGATCTTCACGTGGCCAGGCTAACAGTGCTGCCCCATTGCGCCCCGGACGCCTCTCATGTCAGTATCAAACGTGCTTAACGGTGATTACTGCCCAGGTGGTGGGCGATGAGGTACGCGGGGCTCGGGCTGGCCTTCGTGTCCTCCTGGTGTTTCGCGTTCTCCGGGCCGATGGCCAAGTACCTGATCACCGCCGGGCTGGCGCCGATCGAGGCCGTCTGGACGCGGATGGCGGGCGCGGGGCTGCTGCTGCTGGCCGTGCTGGCCGTGGTGAAGCCCCAGGCGCTGCGGATCCCCAGGTCCAGGCTGCCGTTCTTCGGGCTGTACGCGGTGATGGCGGTGGCCGGGGTGCAGTCGCTGTATTTCGTGGCGATCACGCGGCTGCCGGTGGGGATCGCGCTGCTGCTGGAGTTCATGGCGCCGGTGATGGTGGTGGCCTGGGTGCGGTTCGTACGGAAAGTACGGCTCGCGCGGGCGGCCTACATCGGGGCGGTCGTCGCGGTCCTGGGCCTCGGGATCGTGGTCGAGGCGTGGCAGGGGATGCGACTGGACGCGCTGGGCCTGGTGCTCGGCCTGCTGGCCGGGGCGTGCTGCGCCGGATATTTCCTGATGAACGATAGCTTCGGCGACGATGTTGACCCGCTCGGCCTCATCGCCTGGGGGATGGCGGGGGCGGCCGTGGTGCTGATCCCGTTCGCCCGGCCGTGGGACATCCCGTGGGCGGCCTTCACGGCCACCGTCGCGCCGGAGGGCGGCCGGACGCTGCCCGTGCTGGGCGCGTACCTGTGGATGGTGCTGGTCGCGACCGTGATCGCGTACATCCTGGGTGTGAACGCCGTGCGGCGGCTGTCGGCCGCGGTGGGGGCCACGGTCGCCTCGCTCGAGGTCATCGGCGGCGCGGTGGTGGCCTGGGCCCTGGTCGGCGAGACGCTGGGCGTCTTCCAGATCGTGGGCGGCCTGCTCGTGCTGTCCGGCGCGCTGCTCGCCCAGACCGCCACGGCGAGCCCCTCGCCGTCACCGGCGGCGGAGGTCGAGGCGGAGCCCGTCGCCGTCAGAGGCTGACCCTCGAAGCCCGTCGCCGTCAGAGGCTGACCCTCGAGGCGCGGCCAGGAGCCGGCCTCGTCAGCGGCGGTCGGGGGTGAGGCGCAGGACCGTGGAGTCGCGGGCCCAGCGCTCGATGAGGTGCTCGCTGTCGAGGGCGTTGAGCCGCTCCTTGGCCAGCGCGGCCACGGCGTCGGCCGCCGCGGCCTGGTCGACGACCGCGACCGCGGCCTCGAACTCCACCAGCCTGGCGCCGTTGTCCTTGCTGCGCAGCGTGACGTGGACCCGGTCGAGCGCGTCGATGCCGGGCAGCGCCTGCTCCTCGCCGCCCGTCACCAGGTAGATCGCGCCGTCGTGCCAGGTGTGCCAGGCCAGGCGGGGGCGGTCGAGGGTGAGCCAGAGGATGCCGGACTTCTTGGCGCCCTCCTCGATGGCCGCGGTGTCGTCGCTCACAGCTTCGACTGTAGTCCGTTCAGCGCGAGGACCCGAGCCGCTCCGAGGCGAACGAGCCGATCTCCCAGGTTTCCCGCGAGATCGAGGCCCGCATGGGAGCGACCTGGCCGGGCCAGTAGCGTGTGCGCATGCGCTCACGCCGTTCCGTGCTCGCCGTGCCAGGCAGCAACCCCAGGTTCCTGGAGAAGGCCCAGACCCTGCCCGTCGACGAGGTCTTCCTTGACCTCGAGGACGCGGTCGCGCCGCTGGCCAAGGAGGAGGCGCGCAAGAACATCGTGACCGCGCTCCGCGAGGGCGACTGGTCCGGCAAGACGCGCGTGGTCAGGGTCAACGACCTCACGACGCACTGGACGTACCGGGACGTGATCGAGGTCGTCGAGGGGGCGGGGGAGTTCCTCGACTGCCTGATCCTGCCCAAGGTGCAGGACCCGACCGAGGTCGTCTGGCTCGACACGCTGCTCACCCAGATCGAGAAGACCATGGGGTACGAGGTGGGCCGCATCGGCATCGAGGCGCAGATCGAGAACGCCCGAGGCCTGGTGAACGCCGACGCCATCGCCGGCTCGTCCAAGCGCCTGGAGGCGCTCGTCTTCGGGCCGGCGGACTTCATGGCGTCGATCAACATGCGGACGCTCGTCGTCGGTGAGCAGCCGCCCGGCTACGTCGAGGGCGACGCCTACCACTACATCCTCATGCGGCTGCTCATGGCGGCCAGGATGCACGACCTGCAGGTCATCGACGGGCCCTACCTGCAGATCAAGGACGTCGAGGGCTTCAAACGGGCCGCCAGGAGGTCGGCGGCGCTCGGGTTCGACGGGAAGTGGGTGCTGCATCCCGCCCAGGTGGACGCGGCCAACGAGGTCTTCTCGCCGTCGCAGGACGACTATGACCACGCCGAGCTCATCCTGGAGGCGTACGAGTACTACACCTCGGTCGAGAAGCGCGGCGCGGCCATGCTGGGCGACGAGATGATCGACGAGGCCTCACGCAAGATGGCGCTCGTCGTGGCGGCCAAGGGGCGGGCCGCCGGGCTGAGGCGTACGAAGAGCTTCACACCTTGATGCCGATGGCGGTGAAGAACCAGAACGACGACGTCAGCCAGAGCCCGATCAGCGCGGTGAACGCCAGCCCGCCGAGCACCGGCAGCGTCCAGCCGGGCGCGTCGTGCTTGGGCAGGGCCAGCATCTTCGCCGTGAACACGCCGTAGAAGAAGCAGCCGAGCAGCGAGTGCGCGAGCACTCGCGGCACGTCGTACTGCAGGCCCAGGGCGTAGAGGCAGTGGAAGGCGACGGGGATCGTGAGCAGGAACGCGATCCGCCCCGACCAGCGGTGCACGCCGGGCGGGATCGTGACCCCGAGCCTGCCCCACATCGACAGGGCCGAGACGACCTGCACGATCGCGAGCACGAACGCCCCCGTCGTCAGCCACGCCTTCATCGGCAGCGCGCCGGAGAACCCGGCCACGCCCACGGCGAACCCGGTGGGCGTGTGCACGCGCCCGTAGACGCCGAGCGCGAGCGCCGCCAGGCCGCCGGCCAGCAGCGGAACGAGGAGCGGGGTCAGGCCGCGGGACTGCTGGGGTACGGCGGTCATTGCATCTCCTCGATGAAGCCGTCCACGTCCTCAGGCTGGATCGTGGTGTCGCCGACGGTCACGGGCGCTGTGGGCTGGTCGTCCCGCAGCTGGGGGATCGGCACCTGCGTGTCGCCCTCGAACGCGGCGCCGACCTGGGTATAGCCGCCTCCCGGGTTCTTCAGCACGATCCAGCCGGCCCGGAGCTTGGCGCCCCTGACGAGCGCGGTGGCGCGGTAGAGGCCCGACGGCTTGACCACCGTGGGCGCGACGAAGGTCCACTTCTTGCCGCCGAACGCGACCGAGCCCCTGGCCCGGCCGCCGCCCAGCTCGGCGGTGACCTTGGCGCTGCCGAGACCGGTCAGTTGCAGCTCGCCGTCGGACTCGCTGCCCTTGAACCAGGCCTCGGCCTTGCCGTCGCAGAAGTAGGCGACGGCCTTGCCGTCTCTGATCGAGATCGCGATGAGGCCGCCGTTGCCCTTGACGTAGCCTCCGTAGTCCGCCTTCGCGATCTTCTTCGGTTCTGTTCGCTGAGGCGAGGGCGTGGCGTCCGCCTCGGCCTCCGATGAGCGTGACGGGGCCGCGGTGGTCTCGCCCGCCGACGGTGCCTCCGCGGCGGTGTTGGCGGCCTCGTCGTTGGCCGCCGGTGTCGCGGTGACGCTGGCGACACCCAGCCCCACGGCGAGCACTGCTCCCGCCGCGAGGGTGATGACAGGTCCCAGCCTTGACATGGACTGCTCCCAGGGTCGAAATGCCGTACGTCTCCGAGCATCCGCCTAAATCGGTGGGCCGTCTGTGAACTATTGCGCATCGCGCGGACAGAATGGATAGATGCAGGAGAATCCAGGGCACCAGCCGCCCGTCTACGGCATGCAGCCGCCGGTCCATCCGTATCAGCCGCCGCCCTGGTTCCTGCCGACGCCCATCGGTGCGAGTTACGACCACCTGGCGCGGAATGCCGCGACCCGGCCCTGGCGGGCGATCGTGGGCACGCTGGTCGTCGCCACCGGGTTCGTCGTGATCGGCGCGGTGGTGGTGTGGGCCGGCGTGGTGATGTCGCTGCTCCTCGGGATCCCCGCGCCGCTGGAGGCCGAGGGGCAGCTGTTCGGCGATCCGGTGTTCTCGCTGGTCGTGGTGTTGCTGTCGCTCGCGCCCGTGCTGCCCCTCGTGTACGGCACCGCGGCGCTCGTCCAGCGCAGGCGCCCCGGCACGCTCTCGTCCGTGGCCGGGCGGCTGCGCTGGCGCTGGCTGCTGACCTGCGCGGGCCTGGCGGTGCTGGCCCTGCTGCTGGGGCAGGGCGCGCAGGCGCTCGCGCTGACGGCGGCCGGCGAGGACGCCGACCTGTTCGGCTGGGGCGGATGGTCGGGGTTCCTGCCCGCGCTCGTCGTGATCGTGCTGCTGGTGCCGTTCCAGGCGGCCGCCGAGGAGTACGTCTTCCGCGGCTGGTTCGTGCAGGCGGTCGGGGCGCACATACGGAATCCGGCCTGGTCCATCGTGCTCGGTTCCGCGCTGTTCATGTCGCTGCACGGCTATTCGTGGGCGGGGCTCGTGGACGTGTTCGGGTTCGGGGTCGTGATGGGCTTTCTCACGGTGCGCACCGGAGGGCTGGAGTCGGCGATCTCCCTGCACGTGCTGAACAACCTGCTGGCCTTCGGGCAGGCCGCCGCGGCCGGGCATCTGGCCGACGCGCTGGACCAGGGAAAGGTGCCGGTGCCCTGGCAGGCGTTGTCCGGAACGGTGGTGCAGCTCGGGGTGTATGCGTTTGGTGTGTTGTATCTAGCCAAAAAACAGTCAATTAACACTATCTCGGAATAAATCGGTCCTGGGGTGCCGGGAATCTCGCTAGAGAGGTCTCGCTATTCCGGCTGAGTCATGCTGGTCTGGTCCTGTGGAACGGACCAGCGTCCTCGTTCCACCCGTACGACGTTCGACCCCATAGGAGGTACGGCGCGTGGCCTCCGGCCCCAGCGAACCGCCACGGCGACCGCCGGAAGACGACGAACCTCGTCCCGAGGGCGCCTCTGAACCGCATTCCTCCGAAGAACCGAGGATCAGCCATTCGCCGCCGGGTCCCACCGACGATCGGGCCAGGGGTTTACCGCTGAGTTCGCCCTGGGGCATGCCGCCGTTCGCCGCCCCCATTCCGGACGACGAGCCGCAGGAGCCGCCCAAGGGGCGCCGGCCGTACAGCTCGCCGACGGCCGAGCCCGAGGTCGAGCCGCGCCGCCGCCCCCGCCGCGTCGTCAACCGCCCGGACAAGCTCGTCGCGGGCACCCCGCTCCATCCGCCGCGGGAGGCGCCCGAACGGTCCGAGCCGGACGCGGAGCCCGCCCCCGAGCGGTCGTCCCGGCCCGCGCCGCCGTACCGGCTGGTGTATCCCGTCCCCGAGCCCGCCGAGCCCGCGGAGGAGCCGACGGGGTACGACGAGACCCCAGAGGTCCCAGAGGTCCCCGAGGCCCCGGAACAGGACGGCGAGCCCGAGGTACGGCGCGTCGGGCGCCCGCCGGCGGGCCGCCCCACGAGGCCGGACCTCCTCGTCGCCACCGACGGGGCGCGCCAGGGGTCGAGCGGCCGGCACCACAGAGGCCCGGCGCCCTCCGCCGTCCGCAGGTCCAGCCCCGTACGCCGCCGCAACAGGTCCACCCCCGTCGCCCTGACCCTGGCCGTGGCGATCCTGGTGGCCGCCGGCGTGCTCGTGTGGCAGTGGACCTCGGACGAGGCCCCGGGCCTGCGGCTGGAGGCGGGCACGGGGCGCTCGGGGGACGAGCTGTTCACCGTGCCGGCCGCGGGCGAGGGCGCCAACCAGAAGCTCAACGACATGACGTCCGTGGGCCGCGCGGTCGTGGCGGTCGGCAGCGACACGACGAGCCCGACCCCGCGCCCGCTCTTCCTGTTCTCGCCGGACGGCGGCAAGACCTGGCAGCTCGGCCAGGTGAACGGCGCCTCCACCCCCACGGTCCAGCGGGTCGTCGGCGGCGGCGGCCGCTGGCTGGCCAGCGGCGGCGACGGCGTGTCCGGCGAACGCGGCCTGTGGACCAGCACCGACGGGTTCAGCTGGACGGCCGTGGAGGCGGCGGGCCTGGCCGCGTTCAGGGCCGGTGACCAGATCAACGACATCGCCAGGACCGCCTCCGGTTTCGTGGCCGTGGGACGCACGACGGGAGACGACGGCGGTTCGGGCCCCGCGGCCTGGCGCTCCGCCGACGGCCGGACCTGGGAGCGGGTGGAGACCCGGGAGCTGGAGGTACGCGAGATCAAGGCGGTGGTCGCCAAGGGCGACACGGTCGTCGCCATCGGAGACCCCGCGGTCGGCGAGGGATCGCGGGTGCTCCGATCGGCGGACGGCGGGCGGGACTGGCAGGCGACCGCGTTCCAGCTGCCCGAGGTCGCGCCGCACACCGGGATGGTGGCCGTGTCGCCCAAGAGGTTCGTGCTGGTGCCGACGCGCTTCCCCACGTTCACGGGTGACCTGCGCGTCTACTGCTCGCCGACCGGGGCTCAGTGGTCGCAGTGCGGCTCCATCGGCGGCCTGAGCGGCGAGAGCACGGGCGTGGAGACGTTGATCTCCTACCCGTCGGGCATCGCGGCGATCACGCAGGCCGGCCTGGGCCGCTACTCGGTGCTGACCAGCGCCGACGGGCGCTCGTGGAGCAAGCGGACCGACCTCGGCAACCTGCCGGGCGCGACGCTGCGCGGGTTCACGATCGCCGACGGCGGCACCCTGTTCGCCGGCGGCGACCAGGCGGTGTCCGACGTCGACAACCAGCTCGTGCTCATGGCCGCGCCCCCGCGCGACGGCGCCTCGCGCGTCCAGCTCGGCCAGGTCGAGGGCCTGACCAGGATCGCCCGCGAGACCAACGCGCTGGCCGGCTTCGCCGGCCGGTACGTCGCCGTCGGCTCGGCCTCCGGCGACGCGGGCCTGTGGACGATCAGGGACTGGGTGAGCTGGAAGTCCATGAGCCTCGGCGGCCCGGGCAAGCAGACGCTGGAGGACGTGGCGCACGGCGGCCGCGGCTGGCTGGCCGTCGGCTCGACCGAGACGAACGTGGCCCTCACCGACCCGCTCCTCGTCACCTCCGCCGACGGGGAGAGCTGGAAGAAGGTGAACGTCACCGGCGACCTTGCCCGCGACCCGAACGCCCCCTCCCTGGAAACCCACGTCGTGACGGCCGGCAAGGAGGGCTACGTGCTGGCCGGCGAGGCCAAGGACCAGATGGGCGCGACGAGCGCCGCCATGTGGTTCACCCCCGATCTGCGCAAGTTCACCAGGTCGAAGAAGCTGCCGCAGGGCGGCTCCGGGGTGCGGATCTACGACGCCGTCGCCACCGGGGACGGCGGCTACGTGGCCGTGGGCGGCTCGGGCGGGGCCGACCAGGAGAGCAGCGTGGTCTGGCACTCCTCGGACGGCGTGAACTGGAGCGCGCGCAAGCGTGTGGTCCCGCCGGACGCCACGTCGGCCGGGCTACGACGGGTCACGACTTATCAGGACAAGCTGGTGGCCGTCGGCACGGCCGTGTCGGGAGGTTCGCGGCGCGCCTTCGCGGCGGTCTCGGACGACGACGGCTCGACCTGGCAGACGGCCTGGCTGCCCGCGGACCAGGCGGCGGCGGTGTACGACCTGGCCGCGGCGGACGAGGGGCTGGTGGCCGTGGGCTGGCACGGCGTGCCCGGAGAGGGCGACAGCGCGGCCTGGACCTCGCAGGACGGCCTGTCGTGGAACCGCATGGCGCTGACCAAGGACCGGCTGGCCGGCCAGGGCGCGCAGTGGCTGACGGCGGTGGCCGTGTCGGGGTCGGAGGTCGTGGCGCTCGGGCGGTCCACCACGTACAACGCCGACCACCTGATCCTCTGGACCTCCAGCCTCACCTCGAACCGGTAGGCCCGAGCGGTGCCACTTCAGGCGCCGCTCCAGCCGGGGCCGGGCGGATGGGGCCGTGTCAGCGGGGCAGCACGCCCCAGTCGGTCAGCGACTCCAGGAGGCCGGCGGTGAGCGGCAGCCGCGCCAGCTCGTCCGTGCCGCACCAGCGCACGTCGTCGGCGTCGTCCCCGGCCACGGGCAGGCCTCCCGTCACGGTGGCGAGGTAGTCGCGGATCACGTACGTGGCCCCGCCGAGGCCGGGGCGGTCCACCGTGCCCGCCAGGCGGCCCACCTCCACGCGCAGCCCGGTCTCCTCCAGCACCTCGCGCCGCACGCCATCGGCGTCCGTCTCCCCGGCCTCCAGGCGGCCACCGGGGATGGACCACAGCCCCTCGCCCGGCGGACGTCCCCGCTTGATAAGGAGCAACCGGTCAGAGGAGTCGAAAATAATCGCGCCGACACAATTTACGCGCACATGACCAAGATTACGACGGGACAACGGGAAGCGGCCTTGACGGGCCGGTGCCGGAGAAAGCACCGTGGGTAGTTGTGAGAGCGGCTCCTACCTGTCCACGGTGCTTTGGCCCGCTTCACGGGCCGAGTGCGTGGTCGAGCGCCTACCGATGCGACGCGCACGGTGATGTCCTGCCCTACCAGCCTCCGTGGCCGCCGACCGGTACGGCGCTGGAGGCCATCCGCAAGAGCGCCGTGGTGCCCGTGTGGCTGCCGTGGCCGTTGCCCGCCGGCTGGCTGGTGACCGGCTTCGGAGAGGTCGGTGACGAGCGCACCGGCGCCCGGGCCAGCGTGGTCGCGCTGACGGGGCCGTCGCTGACGGAAGGCCCCGCCGACCTGCTCGTCATCGCGGAGGAGCCGGGCATCGGGCTCGGCGCGGCGTTCGCCGGGCTGGACGGCCCCGACCCGGGCGAGGGGTTCGACTCGGGGCCGCCGAACGCCAAGATCGGCGTGCTCGGGCATCCCACCGCGCTGTGGTGCGTGGACGGGGCCGACGACCGGGCCGTCTACGCGGGCGAGGCGCTCGGCAACTGGCTGTGGGCCATCGCGTGGCCGGCCGACGCCGGCTGCATGATCGCGCTCGCCGAGCTGTCGTTGCTCGACGTCCGCGATCACGAGCTGGACGTGCCGTTCGGTGCGTTCTCGCCCCGGCTCGAGGATTAGGCGCGCTTTCACGCTCCTGATTCGCGCTCTGATGCAGACGGGCTAGAGTTCGGAGGCGTGACAGCGCGTATCGAGCGAGTGGTGACCGAGGGCGTCGTCGACATCGACGGCACCGAGCACAAGGTCGAGAACAACACCTGGATCATCGGTGACGACGACGAAGTCATCGTCATCGACGCGGCGCGTGACGCCGAGAAGATCCTTGAGCAGGTGGGCGAGCGGGAAGTGCTGGCCGTCATCTGCACGGCGGGCCTGCCCGACCACGTCTCCGCGGCCATCGAGGTGGCCAGCCGGGACGAGGCCGTGGTCGCCCTGCACCCCAAGGACAAGCCGCTGTGGCGGGAGACCTGGCGGGAGACCTGGCCCGACATCGACATGGAGGACGACGGCATCTTCGGTGTGGCCGACGTCCAGCTCGACGTCATGGAGACGCCCGGCATCTCACCCGGCGGAGTGTCGCTCTACTGCGAGGGGCTCGGGGCCGTCTTCACCGGCAAGGCCCTGCAGGCCGACGGGCCCGGCAAGCTGGGCGGCGAATACCCCGCCCTGCCCGACCAGCTGACCTCGATCGGCGGGCGGCTGTTCACGCTGCCGGCCGACACGCGGGTGCTGGCCGCCCACGGCGACGAGGTCACGATCGGCGACCTCGAGCCGCACTTCGACGACTGGGTGTCGGGCTCGCTGACCCGTACGGAAAGCGCCGACGACGGCCCCCTGACCGACGGGACCAAGCTCTCCGGGATCAAGCTCGACCCCGACGACGAGTGACGCGAGGGAGCGCCGCCGCCTGGACTGAGGAGCGGCGGGAGCGTAGCGACCAGAGCGACGAGGGAAGGCGGCGGCTCCCCAGCGACCGAGCCCGCCTCCACGGAGTGGAGGCCATGAACACGCGGAGCGCCTTCACGAGGTGGAGGCCATGAGCGCGGCTCAGGGGCAGCTTCCGCTGGACGGGATGCCGCGGCGGCTCTACTCGTGCACGCCGTCGCGGTTGAACGCGTGGCTCGACTGCCGCCGCCGCTACCGGTTCAGCTACCTGGACCGGCCGCAGCCGTCCAAGGGCCCCGCGTGGGCGCACAACAGCGTCGGGGCGAGCGTGCACAACGCGCTGGCGGGGTGGTGGCGGGAGCCGTACGACCGCAGGACCCCGCTGACCGCCGCCATCCTGGTCACGAACGGGTGGATCGCCGAGGGGTTCAGGGACGTCGAGCAGTCGGCCCACTGGCTGGGCCGGGCCCGCGACCTCGTCTCCGGATACGTCGCGACCTTGGATCCCGGTGACGATCCGGTGGGCGTCGAGCGCACGGTCGCGACCCGTACCAAGGTCATGGCCCTCTCCGGCCGCATCGACCGGCTCGACCGGCGCGGTGACGAGCTGGTCGTGGTCGACTACAAGACCGGCCGCCGGCCGCTCACCGAGGACGACGCCCGCTCGTCCCTCGCCCTGGCCGTGTACGCGGTCGCGGCCTCCACGATGATGCGCACGCCCTGTCGTACGGTCGAGCTCCACCACCTGCCGACCGGCGAGATCCTGGAGTGGCGGCACACCGAGGAGTCGCTGGCCCGCCACATCGGGCGCGCCGAGGACGTCGCCACGGAGGCGTCGGCGGCCGACGAGCGCTACCGCGCGCTCGTGCCCGCGCCCGCCAAAAAGGGTTCCGCCGCTTCGCGCACCGCTTCGGGAGAGCGGCCGTCCGTCGGACCGGCGGCGGTGCCGGACGAGATCGACGAGCTGTTCGCGCCGAGCCCCGGCCCGATCTGCTCCTGGTGCGACTTCCGCCGCCACTGCCCGGAGGGCCGGTCGGCGGCCCCCGACCGCAACGCGTGGGACGGCCTCGCCGAGTGACCCGCCTGCCGGGGCGAGCGGCGGAGGGGACCGCTCGCCTCGGCTGATGGCTTTTGCCGAGGGATGCCCAGTTTCCCGCAGAGAACAGTGGTAATGACGGGAAAGTGGCACCTATCGGGCGGTTACCCGCGGCAGTGGCGCTGGGCACACTCTTCAATCCCCTGAACTCGTCCATGATCGCCGTGGCCCTGGCCAGCATCGAGGCCGAGTTCCACGTGGGCATCGCGGCCGTGACGTGGCTGGCCGCCGGGTTCTACCTGGCCGGCATCCTCGTCCCGCCCGTGATGGGCACGCTGGCCGACAGGCTGGGCCCGAGGCTGGTGTTCTGCGCCGGGCTGGTGACGATGGCCGTCACGGGCGTGCTGGCCGCGCTGGCCCCCTCGTACCCGGCGCTGGTCGGGATCAGGCTGCTGCAGGCGTTCGGGAGCTGCGCGACGATGCCCGCCGGGATGGCGATCGTGCAGGCCGTGATGCCGGGCGAGGACGGGAGGCCGCCGCCGCGCGTGATCGCGACGATCTCCATGGTGCTCACCGCCAGCGCCGCCGCCGGTCCGGTGCTCGGCGGATTCCTGGTCTCGTTGTGGGGCTGGCGGGCGATCTTCCTGGTCAACGTCCCGCTCGCGGCGATCGCGCTCACCGCGGCGCTGCGCTGGCTGCCCAAGGTCCGCGTGGACGGCGCCAAACACGCCCTGCTGCCCCGGCTGAGGCCCGGGCTGCTGGCCACCTGCGGCCAGTTCTCCCTGGTCAACGTGGTGTTCTACTCGGCGTTCTTCGTGGTGCCGCTGTGGGCGCAGCGCTCGGCGGGACTGCCCGCCCACATCGCCGGCCTGCTGGTCCTCCCCATGGCCGGGCTGGCGATCGTCATGACGCCGGTCGCGGTGGCGCTGGCCGCGCGGGCGGGGATGCGGACCGTGCTGGTGGCCAGCGCGGCGCTGCTGCTCGCCGGCTCCTGCCTGGTCCCCGCCGTCGGCCCCGTCTGGCTGGTGCTGGTGGCGGCGGGGCTGCTGGGGGTGGCGTCGGCGCTCAGCCAGTTCGGGCTCAACTCGCTGGTCTTCGTGCACGCGGACAGGAGCGAGACCGGGGTCGCCGTGGGGTTCTTCCAGTCGTCCAGGTACGTGGGCGCCGCAACAGCGTCTACCCTGCTCGGCGTGCTGTTCGACGGCGGGGGCATGGGCCGCAGCGGATGGACGATGGCCGCCGTGTCGGCGGTCGTGCTGGTGGGCGGCACGCTCCTGCCGGTCAGGCGGCCGGCTCCCGCGGCCACCGGCGGGGATCGGTCAGGCCCTTGAGCCCCTTGCTCACGTCGTACCCGGCCGCGCCGAGACGCCCCCTGGCGGCCCGCAGCATCTCCCTCGTGGCCGGCATGAACGCGTGGTCGTGCACCGGCTCCGGCAGCGAGTTCATCCCCAGCCTGAACGCCCTCAGCGCGGCCGTGACCGTCGCGCGCGGCACCTCCGGCAGCGCCCCGTACATCCGCCTGGCCCAGTCCGGCAGCGTGTAGTAGCACAGCGCGCCGAACGGGAAGTAGGCGGGCTTGCCCGCCGACAGGAGCCTGAGCTCGTGCGGCAGCCTCGGCCACATCAGGAAGCGCACGGCCGAGGCCGCCTCCTCCGTGACGCGCAGACCGGCGCGCGCCTGCTTGAAGTAGGCGTCCATCTCCGCGCACGAGCCGGGCACGTCCTCGGGGTGCAGGCCGACGTACGCGGCGCTCTTGCGCTGCTCGTAGAGGTAGCGGTCGGCCTGGCGCTCGGTGAGGCCCAGCCCGCCGCGCCTGGCCACCTCCAGGTACGACGACACCTCCGCGCAGTGCACCCACAGCAGCAGTTCGGGATCGTCCACCCGATGGGTCCGGCCGGTGTCGGGATCGTGGATGCGCAGCGCCTTGTGGATGCCGCGCACCCGCCTGCCGATCTCGTCGGCCTGTTCCGGGCTGCCGAACGTCACCCGCCCCACGAAGTCGGCCGTGCGGCGCAGCCGCCCGAACGGGTCCTCCTGGAAGTTGGAGTTCTGCCAGACACCGCGCATGGCCAGCGGGTGCAGCGCCTGCAGCATGAGACCGCGTACGCCACCCACCCACATCGACCGGTCGAGATGCACCTGCCACGTCGCGCTCTGCGGTGGCTGCGCGACGATGTCCTCGATGTTCGCCATAGTAAGTAAAGAATTACATGGCATTGGACCTGGTGTCCAAATAGTGTTTCTCGGCCGCGTTCCAGAACCTCACCAGCGCCGCCGCCGTCGTCTCCGGCGCCTCGACGGCGGGCGAGTGGACGGCGCCGGGCACGACCACGGACTCGGCCCCGAGCCTGGCCGCCATCTCCGACTGCGCGTCGGGCGGCCACCCGTCGTCGTGCTCGCCGTACAGCACCAGCGTGGGCACCTCGACCTGGCGCAGCTCGTCGGTGCGGTCGTGCATGCCCAGCACCTGCTCGGCCATGCAGGCCAGCGCGGTCGGCGAGTTGGTGAGCAGGCGCTTGCGCAGGAACGCCAGGATCTCGTCGGACACGTCGTTGGACAGCGCCTCTGGCTCCAGCCGGTGGTGCCACACGTGCTCCAGGCCGAACGCCTGGACCTCTTCCATGATCTTGCGGCCGTTGACCGCCCGCTTGCCCTCGATGCCCGAGGGCCCGGACCCCATCAGCGTGAACGACGCGAACCTCGTGCGCCCGTCGATCACCGCCTCCCTGGCCACCAGGCCGCCGAACGAGTGGCCCACCAGGTGAACGGGGTCGCCGCCGCCGATGATCTGGGCGAGCGCGTCGACGTCGGCGCCGAGCGCGGGGCAGGTGTAGGCGGCGGGGTCGTCGGGGCCCGGTGTCTCGTACTGGCCGCGCAGATCGACGGCGATCACCCTGCGTCCCGAGTGGGCCAGGGTCATCAGCACCGCGAGGAAGTCCTCCTTGCTGCCTGTCAGGCCGGGGACCAGGAGGGCGGGCCAGCGCTCAATCACACCACTGACCGGGAGGGCCTCCAGGACCGCGAACGTGCCCTGTGGCGTTTCGATCTTCTGTGGTGCGACGCCAGGAGGCAGATCGAGGAATCGCGGCGTACTCACGTGAGGCAACAATACCCAGAGGTCAGCGGCTCGACACCGTCATGGGCATCACGCAGGGCAAATGCGGCTCCTCGCCGGAAGCCCCCCGGACGCGCCCAGAGCGCCTCAGGAGGGCCCGCGGGCCTCTTACCCAGAAGGGGGGGGGGCGCCCGGGGGGGGGGGGGGGGCCCGCCCGGGGCGCCCCCCCCCCCCCCCCCCGGCCCCCCCGGCGCCCCCCCCCCCCCCCCCCCCGGCCGCGGCGGC